>DASTDN010000001.1:0-13894 GCA_035710365.1 Streptomyces sp.
GGTGGCAGTGGACTGAGCGGCCGGAATACGTCACTATGGATCGTCGTTAGCACTCAACGAGTGAGAGTGCCAGGAGGAAGACAGTGCCGACCTACCAGTACCAGTGCACCGAGTGCGGCGAGGGCCTCGAGGCGGTGCAGAAGTTCACCGACGACGCCCTGACCGAGTGCCCCGCCTGCCAGGGCCGCCTGAAAAAGGTCTTCTCGGCCGTCGGCATCGTCTTCAAGGGCTCCGGCTTCTACCGCAACGACAGCCGCGGCTCCTCCTCGAGCAGCTCCCCGGCGTCGTCGAAGCCGTCGTCGTCCTCCTCGGATTCGTCGTCTTCGTCCTCGTCGACCTCTTCCGCTTCCTCGTCCTCCTCGGGCTCGGGCTCCTCGTCGTCGGGCTCCGGCAGCTCGACAAGCAGCAGCACCGCGGCGTAGGGGCCTTGTCGGCGCTTCGCGTCGGCGCCTCCGCGTGGGGGCGCTTCGCCGGGATGCTCCGTGCGGGGGCTCGGGCAGGCGCTCCGCGCGAGTGTGGATCTTGATGTGTACGGGACCCCGTCGCCTCCGGGTGGCGGGGTTCCGGGCATGAGGGGCCGGGTTCAGCAGGTGAGGGGCCTGAGTTCCGGGGGTACGGGACCGGCGAGCGACGTGCGTGCCATGGGTGCGCGGTCCGGCCGGAGTCCTGCACGGCACGGCTGGAGTCACGTGCGCCCGAGCCCGCGCAGTGCGGATGTCACGTACAACTGGAGTCCCGCAGGGCGTGGCAGCCCGCGGGGCGTGGCAGTCCGCCCGGGCACGAGTCGAATACGGCCCGAGTCGCGTAAGGCCTGAGCCTCGTAGGGCCCCAGCCCGTCAGACCCAAGTCGCACCTCGTAAGTCCCCAGTCGCTCAAGGCCGGGGCCCGGTGCCGTGACGGCTGCGGCTAGGGTCGGGGCATGGCGAACAAGGCGAACGCCGAGATCGGCGTGATCGGCGGCTCCGGTTTCTACTCGTTCCTCGACGACGTGACCGAGATCAAGGTCGACACCCCCTACGGGCAGCCCAGCGACTCCCTCTTCCTCGGCGAGGTCGCCGGCCGGCGGGTCGCCTTCCTCCCCCGGCACGGACGCGGCCACCATCTGCCGCCGCACCGCATCAACTACCGGGCCAACCTGTGGGCGCTCCGCTCGGTCGGCGCGCGGCAGGTCCTCGGCCCGTGCGCGGTGGGCGGCCTGCGCGCCGAGTACGGGCCGGGCACGCTGCTCGTCCCCGACCAGTTGGTGGACCGTACGAAATCCCGGGCCAACTCGTACTTCGACGGGCTGCCCCTGCCCGACGGCACGGTGCCGAACGTGGTGCACGTGTCCCTGGCCGACCCCTACTGCCCGACCGGGCGCACGGCCGCGCTGAAGGCGGCGCGCGGCCGGGGCTGGGAGGCGGTGGACGGCGGCACGCTCGTCGTGGTCGAAGGGCCCCGCTTCTCGACCCGCGCGGAGTCGCTGTGGCACCAGGCGCAGGGCTGGTCCGTCGTCGGCATGACCGGTCACCCCGAGGCCGCGCTCGCCCGTGAACTGGAACTCTGCTACACCTCGCTGACCCTGGTCACCGACCTCGACGCGGGCGCCGAGACGGGCGAGGGCGTCTCCCACGACGAGGTGCTGCGGGTGTTCTCCGCGAACGTCGACCGGCTGCGGGGCGTGCTCTTCGACGCGGTGGCGGCCCTGCCGACGACGGAGGAACGGGACTGCCTGTGCAGGTCGGCCCTGGGCGGCATGGAACCGGGGTTCACGTTGCCGTAGGCGGACGAGGGCGGGGGCCCGGGGCGGAGACGCGGGGTGGCCGCTGTTCGGCCGAGGATGAACGCGGTCAGGCACGGCCGAACCCGGTCAGTCGCGGGTGAACGCGGTCATCGGTGGCAACGGCGGGTGCGGGTAACAGCGGCGGCCGCCAGTAAGGACGGTCTCCGGTAGGGACGATCACGGGTAAGGACGGCGGTCTCCCGTGCGGACGTGCGGTCTCCGGGGCGGGGGTCTCCGAGACAAGCGCGCCTCCGGTGAGGCGGAACGGCTCGTTCGGGTGGGGGAGTTGTCCACAACCGGTGGGTAGCGCACGGGCCCCGGCGGGCCGCCGCGCAGACCCTCATCGTGGACGGGAAAGCCGAACATCTCGTCGCTGGTGGTGATCCCGTGTCCTTCGCCCCGTCCCCGTCCCCGTCTCAGCAGGCGACCTCCGTCTTCTCCTCCTCCCTCGCCCCGTCCGCTTCCCCAGCCCCGTCTCCCTTCGGGGCCGGGGCGGATCCCTTCGGGGCCGGGGCGGAGTCACCGGCCGACGGCCCTCCGTACGCGCCGGATGCCGAGGCCCCGCCCACCTGCGAGATCCCGCACTTCGAGCCGGTTCGGGTACGCGGCGGCCGACACGGACTGAACCGGCTCGTACGGCACCGGCGGCGGGCGGTCGCGGCGGGCCTCGCGGTCACGGCAGCCGCCCTGGTGGCGGCCGGACCCGGGAGCGGCGGTGCCGAGCGGCCCCACGTCCGTCCCGCCGACCCCGCGGCACACCGCGCCCCCGCGACGGCGGCGGACCGTCCCGTACGTACGCGGCGCTCGCCCCGGTTCGTGAGGGCTCCGGTCCGGATCGCCGACGCCGCGACCGTACGGCTGTTGCGGCCGGGCGACCGGATCGACGTCATCGCGGCAGGGGACGGCACCACCGGCCGTACGACGAACGGGGCGGCGGACGGCGCCGCGCGGGTGGTGGCACGCGGGGCGCGGGTGGCGAAGGTGCCGGAGGCCCTGGGGGACGAACCGGGCGGGGGCGGCGCGCTGGTCGTGCTGTCGGTGTCACCCGCCACAGCGGCACGCCTCGCGGGCGCCGACGCCACGGCCCGGCTGGCGGTGACGCTGTGGTGAGCGAGAGCCCCGCCCGGTCGGCACGCGCGCGGAAGGACTTGCTCCGCAGGTGGCGGAGCCGCCTGGTGTCCTACAAGTGGTGGGGAGGCTTCTCGTCGAGGAAGCGCTTCAGGTCGGCCGCGACGTCACGGTCGTGGTCGCCCCGCTCGCCCCAGCCGCCGTCCGTGTCGTCGGACGACTGCTGGTCCAGCGGGTCGTCGAAGACCAGCGCGGGCTTCGGCTCGCGCGGCTCGTCGCCGGGGGCGGTACTCATGCCTCCACTCATGCCCCCAGAGTACGGCTCCGCACCGACGGCCCGGCCCCGACACGGCTGCCACTCCCCCGGGAGCGATCCGGCCGGTCCTCCGCGCTTGCTCCGGCGCGTCGTCTTCCTGGTCCGGAGAGCCGACGTGCCGGCCCGGAAAGCCGACGTGCGGGTCCGGATCGACGGCGTGCAGGTTCGGAGCGGCGGCGTGCAGGTCCGGAGCGGCGTGCAGGTCCGGAGCGGCGGCGTGCAGGTCCTGGCGGCTGCGACCACGCACGGCACCTGGCACTCCCGGTCACGGCACCGTCGAGGCTGTGCGGCACCGTCCCGGGCGGACTGGGCCGTGCCCGCCACGGGCGCCATGACGGCGGTGGCAGTGGCGACGGCGACGGCGACGGCGACGGCAGTGATGATCGCGGTGGCGACGGCGACAGCAGTGACGATTGGCGTGGCGGCGGCCGGGACGGACTGGGGGCGCGGATGGTTTCACAGGAGAGCACGGCACCCGACGCGACTGGCTGATCATGGCCCTCCCGGGGCGGTGGCTGGCCGAGACTGTGAGCCATGACAGTTGACGCATTGACGGATGTGGCCGGAGTGCGCGTCGGCCACGCGACGCGCGCCGGGGACGGCTGGCTCACCGGCGCCACGGTCGTGCTGGCCCCGGAGGGTGGCGCGGTCGCCGCGGTGGACGTGCGCGGTGGCGGTCCCGGCACCAAGGAGACCGACGCCCTGGACCCGCGCAACGTGGTGCGGAAGGTCGAGGCGATCGTCCTGACCGGCGGCAGCGCCTACGGCCTGGACGCGGCCTCCGGCGTGATGGCCTGGCTGGAGGAGCGGAAACGCGGCGTGCGGGTCGGGCCCGACCCGGCGCACGTGGTGCCCGTCGTCCCGGCCGCCTGCGTCTTCGACCTGGGGCGCGGCGGCGACTTCCGGTCCCGCCCGGACGCGGGCACCGGTCGGGCCGCGGTCGAGTCGGCCGCGGCGAGTCCGCCCGGCTCGCCCGTGCCGCAGGGCAGCGTGGGCGCCGGAACGGGCGCGGTGGTCGGACAGATGAAAGGGGGGATCGGCACGGCGAGCACGGTCCTCGGCTCGGGGATCACGGTCGCGGCGCTCGTGGTGGCCAATGCGGCGGGATCGGTGACGGACCCGGAGACGGGAGTGCTGTACGGGGAGATGTTCCAGGGCCGGGTGACGTACCCGGAGGGGCCGGTCCACGAGGCGGCGAGCCGGCGCCTGACGGAACTCGCCGCGATCAACAACACTCCGCCGCTGAACACCACGCTGGCCGTGGTCGGCACGGACGCGGACCTGTCCAAGGCACAGGCGCAGAAGCTCGCGGGCACGGCGCACGACGGGATCGCCCGCGCGGTCCGCCCCGTGCACCTGCTCCACGACGGCGACACCGTCTTCACCCTCGCCACCGGACAGCACGCGCTCGACACCGACGACCCCCTCGCCCTGAACGAGGTGCTCGCGGCGGGCGCCGACATGGTGACCCGGGCGATCGTGAACGCCGTACGGGCGGCCGGGTCGGTGACCGGTCCGGGCGGCACATGGCCGTCGTACGAGGAGCTCTACGGCGGGCGATGAGAAGCATCATGGAGGGCGACAGCAACGAGGGCAGGAACGGCGGCAAGGAGGATCCGGGGGCGACGGCGTGCGCGACGGGCCGGATACCCAGCCAAATGCGCGTCAAGCCCCTTGCCGACCGACTTTTTTGACGGTATGCCGGACGTTGCGGGAACTTCTCGCGCAGTTCGAGCGTTTTTCGAGCGTACGTTTTCTCAGTTCCTGGACATGATGTCCGGTCGAGGGGCTACGGTATGCACCCACAAGGTGACATGCAGCAACGCCGGGAGAAACCTTGAGCGTTCCGTACGAGACAGCAGCGTACGAACCACCCGAGTCGCCGGAGTCTCCGGAGGAGCACCTCGCGCGGCTCCTGGGACGTGCGCTGAACTCCTTCGAGCTGCCCGACGACTTGATCCGGCGGCTCGACTGCGCACTGGCGCAGGACAGTTCGCTGCACTCCGCCCACCACAGCTCGGGCCTGCACCGGGAGACGTACCGACATACCTGGCTGCTCGTGGACGGTTCGGCGCTCACACTCTGGGAGCTGGTCCACAACACCGTGCCGGGCGGCGAGCCGCAGCACGAGGTGTACGCGGACGAGGAGGACCTGCGGTCCGCCACCGCGCGTCTGCCGCTGCCGCCCGACACCCCCGACTTCGAGTTGCCGGTGATGGTGCAGATCTCCGCGCTGCCGGCGCCCCGCCACGCGTACCTGCCGGACGACTCGGCGGACCACGCTCGTCGGCTGCTGCGCCGCGCGGAGAACGCGGACCGTCCGGGCGAGGACACGGCCAAGTTATTGACGACTGCGTTCGCCCACCAGATCACGCAGGCTTTCGGGCGCCCCCGCCGTGCGGCGCGCGCGGGACTGTGCTTCGCGTTGTACGAGCACGCCTTCCTGCTGCGCGACGGCAGGGAGGTCTCCCTCTGGGAGGTCGAGCACACGGCGACGCCCGACGGCCGTCACATGTGCGAGGTCTACCTCTCGGAGGACGCGGCGCGGGACGCGATGGAGCGACGCGCGGCACAGGTCTCCTGACCTCCACCACGACCGCGCGCCGCCCTCCTCCTCCGCCCAACGGCCGTCCCTCCACGGCCGTCCGCCTGCGGCCGCCCCCTCTCGGGGCCATCTCCTTCTTCTCGGCTGCCCTGACCGGCCGCTCTTTTCCAGCCGCCTTGCCGGACGTCCCTCCCGGCCGCGCTTCCCTGCCATGCTTCCCTGCTGTCCGTCCCGGCCGGCACCGTCCCACTGCTCTTTCCTGCTGTCCTTCCCGGGCGTTCTGCCCCGCGTCTTTTTCCGGATGCCGGTTCTCCGGTCGGCGCTACGTCGTCGGCTGCTCGTTCTGCGGTGCGGGTGACGTGACTGATGTGGGTGAAGTGGGTGGCGTGATGTCACCGTCGCCCTGAGGCGTGGCGCCCGGCGCACCGGTGGTACCCGGAGTGCCCGATGTATCCGCGGGGACGGGGGTGCCCGTGGTGACCGTGGGGCCGGGGGTGACCGGCAGTGGTGTGCGCAGGCCCTTGAGCAGGACGACCAGTGCGGTGCTGACGCCGACGCCTGCCGCGACGGCGATCAGGTACGGGAACGGGTTGCCGATCAGCGGGACCACGAAGATGCCGCCGTGCGGGGCGCGCAGGGTCGCGTCGAAGGCCATCGACAGAGCGCCGGTGACCGCGCCGCCCGCCATGGAGGCGGGGATGACGCGCAGCGGGTCGGCCGCGGCGAACGGAATGGCGCCCTCGGAGATGAAGGACGCGCCGAGGACCCAGGCGGCCTTGCCGTTCTCCCGCTCGGTCCGGTCGAAGAGCCTGCCGCGCACGGTCGTCGCCAGGGCCATCGCCAGCGGGGGGACCATCCCGGCCGCCATCACCGCGGCCATGATCCGCATCGCGGAGTCGCTCGGGTCGGCGACGGCGATGCCCGCGGTGGCGAAGGTGTAGGCGACCTTGTTGACCGGACCGCCGAGGTCGAAGCACATCATCAGGCCGAGCAGGGCACCGAGGAGCAGGGCGTTGGTGCCGGTGAGCCCGTTCAGCCAGTCGGTCATGGCCTTCTGGGCGGAGGCGATGGGCTTGCCGATCACGACGAACATCAGGAAGCCGACGACCGCCGAGGAGAGCAGCGGGATGACCACCACCGGCATGATGCCGCGCAGCGCCCCCGGTATCCGCACCCTTTGAATGCCCGTCACCACGGCACCGGCGATCAGCCCGGCCGCCAGGCCGCCGAGGAAACCCGCGTTAATGGTGAGGGAGACCGAACCGCCGACGAAGCCGGGGACCAGGCCGGGCCGGTCCGCCATGCCGTAGGCGATGTAGCCGGCCAGCACGGGGACGAGGAAGGCGAAGGCCACGCCACCGGTCTGGAACAGCAGAGCGCCCCAGCTGTCAGCCTGCGACCACGCGAAGTGGTCCGTCACCGACGGCGCCTTGTTGATCTCGTAGCCGCCGATCGCGAAGCCGAGGGCGATCAGCAGACCACCCGCCGCGACGAACGGGACCATGTGGCTGACGCCGGACATCAGCCACGCGCGGAGCCGAGTGCCGGGGCCCCCGCCCGGGTGACTGCCCCGTCCGGCCGGCCGGAGTCTGCCGCCGGGGCCGCCCGGCCTGCCGTGATCACCCGGCCCGGCGGGATCGCCCCGCCCGGCGGGATGGCCCGGTGTGCCGTGATCGTCCGGTGCACCGGGGGTGGCCTCGCCGCTCGCGGCTCTGGCGCGTACGTCCGCGATCAGCTCGTCGGGGCGGTTGATGCCCGCTTTCACTCCGACGTCGACGGTCGGCTTCCCGGCGAAGCGGTCCTTCTCCCGTACGGGAAGGTCGTGGGCGAGGATCACGCCGTCCGCCGCCGCGATCACGGCAGGGCCGAGCCGGGTGAAGCCTGCCGAGCCCTGCGTCTCCACGACGACCTCGACGCCCGCCCGGCGGCCCGCCCTCTCCAGAGCCTCGGCCGCCATGTAGGTGTGGGCGATGCCGGTGGGGCAGGAGGTGACGGCGACAATCCGGAAGGGGTGGCGGCGGTCGTCGTTCCCGGCGGACGCCCCCACCGGAGCGGTACGCACCACATCCGTCGCGGAGGAGTCCGCCACAGACGCGGAGGAGTCCACCACGGAAGCGGAGGGGTCCGCCGCAGACGTGGACGGGCCCGCCGTAGACGCGGAGGGGTCCGCCACAGAGGGGTCCGTGGCGGCCGAGTCGGTGGCAGCCGGGTTGGTGACGGCCGCATCGGTGACGGTCGGCTCCGCCCCGGCCGCATCGGTAACGGCCGACTCCACGGCGGTCGGCTCCACGGCGGCCTCGGTGACGGCCGGATCCACGGCGGTCAGCGCCACGCCGGTCGGGTCCACGGCCGACCGGGGGGCGGCAGGCTCCGGGACGGAGGGGCACGCGGTGGAGGCGCCCATGGCACGGGCCGTGCAGGGGCCCGGGGCCGGGCCCGGGGCGGGGTCGGCGGCAGAGGCCGCGGCGGGGTCCGGGGCGGAGTCGGTGGCAGAGGCCGTGACGGGGGTGGCCGGCGCCACGGCCCCCGCCGCCGGGTCTGCGTCGCCGCGGATGAGCGCCGCGGCGACGGACGCCTCCCGCGCCGAGCGCAGCGCGGCCGTGAACTCGGGGTTCGTCAACTTCCGGGCCAGGGCCGACAGCATCGTCAGGTGCGCGTCGTCGGCCCCGGCCGGTGCGGCGATCAGGAAGACCAGGTCGGCGGGGCCGTCCGCCGCGCCGAAGTCGATCCCGGCCGCGCAGCGCCCGAAGGCGAGCGTCGGCTCGGTCACGTAGGCGCTGCGGCAGTGCGGGATGCCGATGCCGCCGTCGAGGCCGGTCGGCATCCGTTCCTCGCGGGCGGCGACATCGGCGAGGAAACCGTCAAGGTCGGTCACCCGGCCCAGGGCCGCCATGCGGGCGGCGAGCGCGTGTGCCGCCGCTTCCCTCGTGCCGGCGGACAGGTCGAGGTCGACCAGTTCCGCACTGATCACGTCGCTCATCGCGGGCTCCTTCCCCCGCGCACGGAACGCGGAGGAGTCGTAGGGGCTTGGGTGCGCAAGTTCTCAGGTACGCAGGTGCACGGGTACGCAGGTGCGCGGGGACGTTCGGGACGGGGAGTGGAGGGGTCGAGGGGAGGTTGGTGGGGGCGGGGGTCAGGGGGCCGGAAGGGTCAGGGGGCGGTGCGCCGGTACGTCCGTCGTGACCGTCACCGCCGCCGGGTCGAGGTCGGCGGGGGACGGCATCTCGCTGCCGGGCAGCCGGACGGCCGCCGCGCCGTGGGCGACCGCCGCCGCGAGCGCCTCGGGCCCGGTGCCGCCGGAGACGAGGAAGCCCGCGAGGGAGGCGTCGCCGGCGCCGACGTCGCTGCGTACGGCGGTGACGCGGGCGCTGCCGAACCACGTGCCCGCGTCGTCCACGAGCAGCTGGCCGGCGGCGCCGAGGCTGGCGAGCACGGTACGGGCGCCCATCTCCCGCAGTTCCCCGGCGGCTTCGAGGGCGTCGCCGACCGTGGTCAGGGGGCGGCCGACGGCCCGGGCGAGTTCCTCGGCGTTGGGCTTGACCACGTCGGGACGCTCGCGCAGTGCCCGCAGCAGCGCGGGCCCGGATGTGTCGAGGGCGATCCGGGCGCCCGCGGCGTGCGCGCGGGAGACCAGTTCGGCGTACCAGGAGGGGGAGAGACCACGTGGCAGGCTGCCGCAGCAGGCGATCCAGGCCGCGCCGCGGGACCGCTGCCGCACGGTGTCCAGCAGCCGTTCCCGCTCGGCCGCCGTCAGTCGCGGGCCGGGCGCGTTGATCTTCGTGAGGACGCCGTCGGCCTCGGCGAGCGCGATGTTGGAGCGGGTGACCCCGGCGACCGGCACGGGGGCGACCTCGATGCCCTGCGCGTCGAGCAGTTCGGCGACCAGCGCGCCCGGCGCGCCGCCCAGCGGCAGCACGGCGACGGTGCGCCGGCCGGCGGCGGCGACCGCCCGCGAGACGTTCACGCCCTTGCCGCCCGGGTCGACGCGCTCACCCGTGGCCCGTACGACCTCACCGCGGCCGAGCGCGGGCACCTCGTAGGTGCGGTCGAGGGACGGGTTCGGGGTGACCGTGAGAATCACCGGCGCGGGGGCGGGCGGCGCCCCGGTGCCGGTCACGCGCGGACCACTTCCGTGCCGCCGCGCTCGATCTCGGCCGCGTCCTCCGCGCTCAGCCCACTGTCCGTGATCAGCAGGTCCACGTCGTCCAGGTCACCGAAGCGGGCGAAGTGTTCCTGGCCGTGCTTGGAGGAGTCGGCGAGCAGCACCACGCGGCGGGCCGCCGCGAGGGCGGCCCGTTTCACGGCGGCCTCGGCGAGGTCGGGGGTGGTCAGGCCGTGTGCGGCGGAGAAGCCGTTGGCCGCGACGAAGAGGACGTCCGCGCGGATCTCGGCGTACGCGCGCAGCGCCCAGGCGTCGACCGCGGCGCGGGTACGGTGCCGGACCCGGCCGCCGACCAGGTGGAGCTGGAGGCCCGGGTGGTCGGCGAGACGGGCCGCGATGGGCAGGCTGTGCGTGACGACGGTGAGGGCGGACTCCAGCGGGAAGGCGGCGGCCATGCGTGCCACCGTCGTACCGGCGTCGAGGATCGTGGTGCCGTCGGCCGGCAGCTCGGACAGGGCCGCCCCGGCGATGCGGTCCTTCTCGTCGGCCGCCGTGGACTCGCGTTCGGCGAGATCGGGTTCGAAGTCGAGGCGCCCGGCCGGGATGGCACCGCCGTGCACTCGGCGGACGAGTCCGGCGCGGTCGAGGGCCTTCAGGTCGCGGCGGACGGTCTCGGCCGTGACCTGGAAGACCTCTGCCAGCGACACCACGTCCACCCGGCCGCCGTCCCGGGCGAGCCGGAGGATCTCCTGCTGCCGCTCCGGCGCGTACATGTCCGTTCACCTCCGGTCGATGCCCGAACCTGTGGTTTCCGTCTGGAGGCTAGGCCGCCGTTTCCCGGAAGTAAACAGGCCGGAGGCCGATCCTCCCCTGAGGAGCCGGACGTGACCGGGCATGAGCGGGCAGGAACGGTCTTGCGGCTCCGGCGGGAAGCGGGGGTACGCGGAGGGGGCCCGGCACGCGTGCCGGGCCCCCTCCGCGTGTCGTGGCGCGGCTGCCGTCAGACCAGCTCCGGCCTCTTTCCCGGGTCCGTCTCGCACGCCCCCGCGTCCCCGTCACCCGAACCGGAACCCGAAGCGGAACCGGAACCGGTGTCCGTGCCGCTCGCCGCGTCGCCGGCCTCCGCGTCGCCGACGGCCCCGGCGTCACCGGCCACCGCGCCCTCCAAGTGCTGCGCGGGCCGCTTCGGCAGCGCGAACATCAGCAGGAAGATCACGCCGAGCACGGCGGCCACCCAGCCCAGCGCGTACTCGAAGGCGTCCACGAAGGCCGGGCCGACCTGGGCGGGCCGCAGCCGGTCGCTCATCGTGCCGAAGAAGACCACCGAGACCAGCCCGAGGCCGAGCGCGTTGCCCATCTGCTGCACGGTGTTGATGAGGCCGGAAGCCGAACCGGAGTGCTCGCGCGGCACCTCGGAGAGCACCGCGTCCGTCAGGGGCGCGACGATCAGGCCCATGCCGAGACCCATCACGACCAGCGGCAGCACCATCTGCCAGGGGCCGATGCCGAGGCCGTAGTGCCGGGACTCCCACACGTAGACCAGGACACCGGCGGCCATCACCAGGGCGCCCGCCTGGAGGACGCCGCGGCCGAAGCGCGGCACCAGCTTCTGCACCGACAGGCCCGCGGCCACGGACACGGCGATCGAGAACGGCACCCCGGTCAGGCCGGCCTTCAGCGGGCTCCAGCCCAGGCCGGTCTGCATGTACAGCGTCCACACCAGGAAGAAGATGCCGAGGCCGATACCGAAGACGGTCTGCACGGCGATGCCCGCGGCGAAGCTCTTGACCCGGAACAGGGACAGTTCGATCAGCGGGGAGCCGTCCCGCGCAGCCTTGCGCCGCTCGTACGCCACCAGCCCCGCGAGCACGGCGAACGCGCCCGCCATCGAGCCGTACCCCCACAGCGGCCAGCCCAGCTCACGGCCGCGGGTCAGCGGGTAGAGCAGCATCAGCAGGCCCAGCGTGACCAGCGCGACGCCCACCAGGTCCAGTTTGAGGGCGCGCGGCGCCTTCGACTCGGTGATGAAGCGGGCGCCGAGTATCAGCCCCGCGACGCCGACCGGCAGGTTGATGAGGAAGATCGGGCGCCATTCGAGGCCGAACAGGTTCCACTCGGTGAGCAGTGCGCCGAGCAGCGGACCGGAGACCGCGCCCAGCCCGACGATCGCGCCGAACAGGCCGAACACCTTGCCGCGTTCGTGCGCGGGGAAGGTGGCGTGCACGATCGACAGCACCTGCGGCACCATCAGCGCCGCCATGCCGCCCTGCAGGATGCGGGAGGCGACCAGCATGTCCGGGTTCACGGCGAAACCGCACAGCGCGGAGGCGATGGTGAAACCGCCGATGCCGATGAGGAAGAGCCGCTTGCGGCCGTGGATGTCGCCGAGGCGGCCACCGGTGATCAGGCCCGCGGCGAAGGCCAGGGCGTACCCGGCGGTGATCCACTGGATCTGGCTGAAGCTCGCGCCCGCGTCCCGCTGGATGGAGGGGATGGCGATGTTGACGATCGTGACGTCGACAAGGTCCATGAAGGCCGCGGTCATCACGATCGCCAGGGCGAACCAGCGGCGCCGGTCACCGGCATCACCGGCCCCTCTGCCGGTGGCGGCCCCGCTGTCGGTCGCGGAGGTGTTGCCGGTGGCGGAGGCGGCACCGCTGTCGGTGGCCGGGGCGTTCCGTACGGTGGTGCCGGCTGGGGTTCCGGTACCGGCGTCCGGGCCGGTACCGGGCTGAGTGCCCGAGGGGTTCTCGGTCTCGGTGGAGGTCATGCAGACAAGCTAGAGCCTCTTTAGGTCAGATCCTGTCCTATATCTGCGGCATCCTCGGGCGTATGACGACGACCGACACCCCGGCGCGCATCCTCCAGCTCCTCTCCCTCCTCCAGACGCCCCGCGAATGGCCCGGCGGCGAACTCGCCGAGCGGCTCGGGGTGTCGCGGCGCACCATCCGGCGCGACGTGGACCGGCTGCGCGAACTCGGCTATCCGGTGCAGGCCGCCAAGGGCTCCGACGGCGGCTACCGGCTCGTCGCGGGCAAGGCGATGCCGCCCCTCGTCCTGGACGACGAGGAGGCGGTGGCCATCGCGGTCGGGCTGCGCGCCGGCGCCGGGCACGCGGTCGAGGGCGTCGACGAGGCGTCGGTGCGGGCACTCGCCAAGCTGGAACAGGTCCTGCCGAGCAGGCTGCGGCACCGCGTGTCCGTCCTCCAGTCCGCGACCATGCCCCTGACCAGCGGAGACGGCCCGACCATCGCACCTGAGACGCTCACCGTGATGGCCTCCACGGTGGCCGGACAGGAGCGGCTGCGGTTCGCCTACCGCGCCGGGGACGGCACGGAGTCCCGCCGCCTGACCGAGCCGCACCGCCTGGTGTCGACCGGCCGTCGCTGGTATCTCGTCGCCTACGACCTCGACCGCGCCGACTGGCGCACCTTCCGCGTGGACCGCGTCAGCGAACCGCTGGCGACGGGTGTCCGCTTCACCCCGCGCGAACTGCCCACCGGCGACGCGGCCGAATACCTCCGCCGTTCGATGCAGCGACGCCAGGAGACGTACGGCTTCACGGTCACGTTCGCGGCACCGGCCGAGGTCGTCGCCACCCGGCTGCCCGCCTGGCTGAGCCCGCCCGAGCCGCTCGACGCCCACAGGTGCCGCCTGCGGGCCACGACCGCCGACGCCATGCCGTGGGTCGCGGTCCGCCTGGCGATGACAGGCCTGGACTTCACGGTGCAGGAGCCCGACGGACTCGTGGACGCGGTACGGGAATTGGGGGCACGGCTGTCACGGGCGGCGGGTGAGTAGCGGGCCCTGCCGGGCGGTCCGGGGGCGCGGGGTGCGGACGCGGTGCCGCTCGGGGGCGGGAGGACGCAGGGCAGGAGCAAGGACGCCGACCGGTCGGACACGGTGCCACCCGGGGGCGGGGGAACGCGTGGCTGGAGCGAGAGCGTCGGCCGGTCGGACACGGTGCCACCCGGGGCCAAGGGGAACGCGAGGCAGGAGCAAGGACGCGGGCCGGTCGGACACCGTGCCACCCGGGCTGGGGGGGAACGCAGCGCAGGAGCAAGGACGCCGGCCGGTCGGACACGGTGCCGCCCGGGGCCG
>DASTDN010000002.1:0-3887 GCA_035710365.1 Streptomyces sp.
CAAGGTACCGGCGGGTAGTCAAGGTCGTCCAGAGCGGGGCGGGCGGGACGGGCGTAACCCTCGTCACGCCCGCGCGGGACCCGCTCCGCTACCCCTGCCCGTCGCCGCCCTCCGCGGCCGCGAACGCCCCCCGCGCCATCCGGTGCAGGAGCTGAGCCGTGGTGCCCCGGCCGGGCAGGGTGCCCGAGCGGCCGAGGTGGGGGGTGGAGTTGAGCAGCCCGAAGACGGAGTGCACGGCCGACCGGGCGGCCGGTTCGGCGAGGCCCGGGTACACCTCCCGGACGACCTCCACCCACAGCTCCACGTACTGCCGCTGGAGCTGGCGGACCAGCTTGCGGTCGGTGTCCCGGAGGCGGTCCAGCTCGCGGTCGTGCAGGGTGATGAGCGGGCGGTCGTCGAGCGCGAAGTCGATGTGCCCCTCGATCAGCGAGTCGAGGACCGCCTCCGGATCGCCCGCCGACTCGGCCACCCGCCGCTTGCCGCCGGTCAGCAGCGATCCGCTGATGCCGACCAGCAGCTCGGCGAGCATCGCGTCCTTGCCCGGGAAGTGCCGGTAGAGACCGGGGCCGCTGATGCCCACGGCGGCGCCTATCTCGTCGACACCCACGCCGTGGAAGCCCCGCTCGGCGAAGAGCCGGGCGGCCTCCTTGAGGATCTGCTCGCGACGGGTGGGGGCGTCGGTTCTCATGGCCATGCCCGCAATTCTAGACAGGGAGGTTAGCGCTCGTTAACCTATAGGGAGATGCGTTAACGCTCATTAACAAGGTGAGGGGACCCGCAAGGATGCACGAGGCACCGGAGCTTCACAGCGCGGCCGACCCCGCGTCGGAGGCCTTTCGGGCCAACGAGGAGGCGCACGGCGTCCTCGTGGAGGAGCTGCGCGCCAAGCTGGCCGCGGCGCGGCTCGGCGGCGGCGAGAAGGCGCGCGCCCGGCACACCGCGCGCGGCAAGCTGCTGCCGCGCGACCGGGTGGACACACTCCTCGACCCCGGTTCGCCCTTCCTGGAGCTGGCGCCCCTGGCCGCCGACGGGCTGTACGACGGGCAGGCACCGGCCGCCGGGGTGATCGCCGGGATCGGCCGGGTCGCGGGCCGCGAGTGCGTGGTCGTGGCGAACGACGCGACGGTCAAGGGCGGCACGTACTACCCGATGACGGTCAAGAAGCACCTGCGCGCGCAGGAGGTGGCGCTGGAGAACCGGCTGCCCTGCGTGTACCTGGTGGACTCCGGGGGCGCGTTCCTGCCCATGCAGGACGAGGTGTTCCCCGACCGCGAGCACTTCGGGCGGATCTTCTACAACCAGGCCCGCATGTCGGGCGCCGGCATCCCGCAGATCGCGGCCGTGCTCGGCTCCTGCACGGCGGGCGGCGCCTACGTGCCCGCGATGAGCGACGAGGCGGTGATCGTCCGCGACCAGGGCACGATTTTCCTGGGCGGCCCGCCGCTGGTGAAGGCCGCGACCGGCGAGGTCGTCACGGCCGAGGAACTGGGCGGCGGCGAGGTGCACGCGCGCGTGTCGGGCGTGACGGACCACCTCGCGGAGGACGACGCGCACGCCCTGCGGATCGTGCGCACCATCGTCTCCACGCTGCCCGCGCGCGGGGCGCTGCCCTGGGAGGTCCGCCCGGCGGTCGAGCCGAAGGTGGACCCGGCCGGGCTGTACGGCGCGGTGCCGGTCGACTCGCGCACGCCGTACGACGTGCGGGAGATCATCGCGCGCGTGGTGGACGGCTCGCGGTTCGCCGAGTTCAAGTCGGAGTTCGGGCAGACCCTGATCACCGGTTTCGCCCGCATCCACGGCCACCCGGTGGGCATCGTCGCCAACAACGGCATCCTGTTCTCCGAGTCCGCCCAGAAGGGCGCCCACTTCATCGAGCTGTGCGACCAGCGCGGCATCCCGCTGGTGTTCCTGCAGAACATCTCCGGCTTCATGGTCGGCCGGGACTACGAGGCGGGCGGCATCGCCAAGCACGGCGCCAAGATGGTCACGGCGGTCGCGTGCACGCGCGTGCCGAAGCTGACGGTGGTGGTCGGCGGGTCGTACGGCGCGGGGAACTACTCGATGTGCGGCCGGGCCTACTCGCCGCGCTTCCTGTGGATGTGGCCCAACGCGAAGATCTCGGTGATGGGCGGCGAGCAGGCCGCCTCGGTCCTCGCCACGGTCAAGCGCGACCAGTTGGAGGCCCGCGGGGAGGAGTGGCCCGCGGAGCAGGAGGAGGCCTTCAAGGCGCCGGTCCGCGCGCAGTACGAGCGGCAGGGCAACGCCTACTACGCGACGGCCCGCCTGTGGGACGACGGCGTGATCGATCCGATGGACACGCGTCAGGTCCTGGGCCTGGCACTGACGGCCTGTGGGAACGCGCCGCTGGGAGACCCCCAGTTCGGCGTCTTCCGGATGTGACGGGGAGCTGACGAGCATGTTCGAGACAGTCCTGGTGGCCAACCGCGGCGAGATCGCCGTCCGGGTCATCCGTACGCTGCGCGCCCTGGGTGTGCGGTCGGTGGCGGTGTACTCCGACGCGGACGCCGACGCCCGGCACGTCCGCGAGGCCGACACGGCCGTGCGGATCGGGCCGGCGCCCGCCGCCGAGAGCTATCTGTCCGTGGAGCGCCTGCTGGAGGCGGCGGCCCGCACGGGCGCGCAGGCGGTGCACCCGGGGTACGGCTTCCTCGCGGAGAACGCGGGCTTCGCGCGCGCCTGCGCCGAGGCGGGCCTGGTGTTCATCGGCCCGCCCGCCGACGCGATCTCCCTGATGGGCGACAAGATCCGCGCCAAGGAGACCGTGAAGGCGGCCGGGGTGCCGGTCGTGCCGGGCTCCAGCGGCAGCGGGCTCAGTGACGGCGAACTCGCCGACGCGGCCCGCGGGATCGGCATGCCGGTGCTGCTGAAGCCCTCGGCGGGCGGCGGCGGCAAGGGCATGCGCCTGGTCCGCGAGGAGGCGCTGCTGGCGGACGAGATCGCCGCGGCGCGCCGCGAGGCCCGCGCCTCCTTCGGCGACGACACGCTGCTGGTGGAGCGGTGGGTCGACCGGCCCCGGCACATCGAGATCCAGGTCCTGGCCGACGGCCACGGGAACGTGGTGCATCTGGGCGAGCGCGAGTGCTCCCTGCAGCGCCGCCACCAGAAGATCATCGAGGAGGCGCCCAGTGTGCTCCTCGACGAGGCGACCCGCGCCGCGATGGGCGAGGCGGCCGTGCAGGCGGCCCGTTCCTGCGGCTACCGGGGCGCGGGCACGGTGGAGTTCATCGTGCCCGGCGGCGACCCGTCGTCGTACTACTTCATGGAGATGAACACCCGCCTCCAGGTGGAGCACCCGGTCACCGAGCTGATCACCGGGCTGGACCTGGTGGAGTGGCAACTGCGGGTCGCGTCCGGCGAGCCCCTCGCCTTCGGGCAGGACGGCATCCGCCTCACCGGGCACGCGGTGGAGGCCCGCATCTGCGCCGAGGACCCGGCGCGCGGCTTCCTCCCCTCGGGCGGCACGGTGCTCAGGCTCCGCGAGCCGCAGGGCGACGGCGTCCGCACCGACTCCGGCCTCAGCGAGGGCACGGAGGTCGGCAGCCTGTACGACCCGATGCTGTCCAAGGTCATCGCGTACGGCCCCGACCGGGCGAGCGCGCTGCGCAGGCTGCGGGCGGCGCTGGGGCGGACGGTGACGCTGGGCGTGCAGACCAACGCCGGGTTCCTGCGGCGGCTGCTGGCGCACCCGGCGGTGGTGGCGGGCGAGCTGGACACGGGGCTGGTCGAGCGCGAGGTGGACGCCCTGGTGCCGGACGAGGTGCCGGCCGAGGCGTACGCGGCGGCGGCGCTGCTGCGTCAGGCCCGCCTCGCGCCGGTGCGCGACGCCGCCGGCTGGGCGGACCCGTTCGCCGCCGCGGACGGCTGGC
>DASTDN010000003.1:0-3627 GCA_035710365.1 Streptomyces sp.
GGACCGCGTCCGCCTGTTGTCCTACGTCGACCACCACCGTGGCATTCACCAGACGCGGCTGGACGCCTACCAGGCCAAGATCCAGAGCCAGGACCTGGACGCGTACCAGCGGGCCACGGTCACCTTCGGCATCCGCTACGAGCAGGCCGTGCTCTCCTGGATGGACGATCTCCCGGCCATCCTCGGCCCCACCGGCACCGAGCTGTGACGTGCCCCGGTCCGGGCGGAGCCGTGCCGCTCGGACGTCAACGGGGACGGGGTCGGGTCCGGTGCCGCCGAAGGTGACGGAGCCGTACTTCACGTAGCCGCAGCGGGCGTTGGCGTCGACGGGCCGGCCGTTCCGCCACGGACACCGGCGTCGCCGAGGTCCCGCCGCGGCCGAGCCGTCGCCGGGGTCGGTGTCTCCGGCAGGACGAGGTCGCCGGTCCGGGGGTGGTGGCGCGGCAGACCTGGTCGGTCCGGCCCCGGAGCCCGTGGCCGGAGGCAGCGCGCGGTGGCGGCCGGCGGCCCCGGTGCCGTCCCGGAAGGCATGGTGGTCAAGGCTCTCGCAGTCGACCCGGGCCGTGCCGCAGGGAGGGCGGGAGACAGCGTTGCCCGACGTGCGCGGGGCGGCGCCGGCCGGGCGACGTCCCCGCGCCGCAGAGATCCTCAACTGCCGCTTACGGCGGACGAGTTGAACCGGCTACTCTACGGATCGCTCCGGTCGGCAACACCGGCGGTACGCGGCTGCGCTCCGGCGACGCGCACGAGCCCTCGCACCCTGCCGACTGCTCAGGAAAGCGTCCGACAGGCAACCGCAGGGAAGCAGAGGCATGAGCCGGATTCGCAGGATCACCACGACGGGCGTGGCCACGCTTTCGGCCCTGGCCGCTCTGACCACTCCCCTCGTCACGGCGGGCACCGCCACCGCGGCCGCCCCGTGCGACTACCCCGCCCAGCAGCTCGACCTGACCGACTGGAAGGAGACCCTGCCCACGGGGTCCGAGGAGTCGCCCACCGAGATCAAGCAGCCGGCGCTGGCCACCTTCTCCTCGGACCCGTGGTTCAGGGTGAACTCCGCCTGTACCGGTGTGCAGTTCCGCGCCGCCGTCAACGGGGTGACCACGTCGGGATCCGGCTACCCGCGCTCCGAGCTGCGCGAGATGACCAGCGGCGGCACCTCGAACGCCGCGTGGTCCGCCACCTCCGGTACGCACACCCTCACCTTCCGGGAGGCGTTCAACAAGCTCCCCTCCGACAAGCCGCACGTCGTCGGCGCTCAGATCCACGACGGCGACGACGACGTCACGACGTTCCGCCTGGAGGGCACCAGCCTCTACGTCACCAAGGGCGACGACACCCATCACAAGCTGGTGACCGGCAACTACGCGCTGCACTCCGTCTACGAGGGCAAGTTCGTCGTCAGCGGCGGCAAGATCATGGCCTACTACAACGGCGTCCTCCAGACGACCATCTCGCACACGGCGTCCGGGAACTACTTCAAGGCCGGTGCCTACACCCAGGCCAACTGCGGCAACTCCTCCCCGTGCGACAGCTCCAACTACGGGCAGGTGAGCGTCTACAAGCTGCAGGTCACCCACTCCTGAGCCCGGTCGGAGCCCTGCTGGACGGCCCCTCGGGACGCGCCATGGACGAGCAATTGGCATGCCCATACCATGCCGTGCGTCTGTGCCACCCCTGCCGACGAGGAGACGGACATGACCATGGACGACCAGACACCGGGTGCGAGAACCGGACTGAGCCGGCGCACCTTCGGACGCCTGGTGATCGGAGGAGGGGCGGCCGCCGGCATCGCGGCGACGCTCGGCACCACCGCCGCGCACGCGGCGCCGTACTACCGCGCCCACGGACCGCTGCTGACCTACGGCTACCAGACGTGGCTGGAGGCGATCTCCTACCAGGGCGCCAACCTCGCCAAGGTCGTCACCGGCTGGGGACTCTACGGCGGCTGGAGCGCCAACCCCGACCACGTGTGGACCGCGGCCGGCGCCTCCCAGTACCTGATCGTGCGCACCACCACCGGCGACACCAACTCCTACATAGACCCCAACACGGCCGTCCAGGAGATCCGCTCCTCGCGCTTCTACGAGTACAAGGCCATCCGCTCCGGCGCCGGCAATTGCATCATCGAGCTGGGCAACGAGCCCAACGTCGGCCGGCTCGACCCGTGGACCTACGGCTACAACCTCAACGCCACCGTCGACGCGGTCCGCTCGGCGTTCCCGGGCGCCCTGATCTGCGGCACCGCGCTCTCCCCCAACAAGGGCTTCAGCCCCGACGACTGGTACAACAACCCCAACTACCGCACCGCCGTGGCCAAGTGCGACTTCGTCGGCGTGCACTTCTACTGCAACTCCTCCAACGGCAACTTCGCCAACCAGGGCGCGTACAACGAACTCACCTACGCCGAGACCCTGCAGCGCGCCGCCCAGTGGTGGCCCGGCAAGAACGCCATCGCCACCGAGTACTCCATCCGCGGCACCAGCTTCTCCCCGTACGACAAGGGCTACCGCTACGCGAACCTGCTCCACTTCGACGACAGCGTCGCCGGCAATCTGTGGGGCGCCACCTACTACCACGTGCAGATCGACGGCGGAGGCATCGACTACGGGGAGAACGTGGGCAGCGCCGGCGCCCAGGGCTACCGCGCCCGCCTGAGCGCCGGCGGCCTGTAGGCCACCGGGCGGTGTCCGGCCTCATCCGTGCACGGGCGAGTGGCGGCCGGTGTTCGGGGGTATGGCGGGGTGGGGCGGTGGCAGCCCGTACGGCCTTCCGGACGGAAGAGCCCTCACGAGCACCCCACCTTTCCCTATGTCATGTACTGGACATACTCGCGCAGTGCGGTGTGTCGAGAAGAGAGGGCGCCGACGCCATGACCAGATCCGCCTCCCGCATCTCGCTGCGCGCGTGCCTCGCGCTGGGCGCCGCCCTGGCGTCGACCGCGCTGGGCACCACGGCGAGCGCGGCCACGCCCGCCCCGGCACCGCACGGCGCCGGCCCGCAGGCGCGCGCGGCCGCCACATCCGGCTGCCCGGTCGTCTACTTCGACCTGGGCGAGACGCTGGTGCACACGGCCGAGGACGGCAGCACCGGCTATCTCCCGGGCGCGGCCGCCTACCTGCGCGAGCTGCGGGAGCGGCACATCAGCGTCGGCCTCATCACCAACGTTCCGTCCTCCTGGGGCGCGACCGACGCCGAGCGCGCGGCGGCGCTGAAGAACGAGGTCGACGGGACCTGGACGGACTCCGCGCCGTTCGCCTGGGAGGACTTCGGCGACCGCATCCTGACGCCGCGCACCGAGGAGGAGCGCAAGCCGGCCCCTGTCCTCTTCGAGCGCGCCCTGGCGGACGCCGACGGCTGCCGGCTGGTCTACGAGTCGGAGACCGCCGAGGAGACCCGCGTCGCCGCCTCGCTCGGCTACGTGGCCTACCAGGTCGGGCAGCCGTCCCGGCCCGCCTACCTCCCGGCCCGCTTCATCGAGCTGCTGACCCGCCCCGCCCGCTGACGCCCCGTGGAACAGCGGCGGCAGGCGCCCCCACGCGCCTGCCGCCGCCTCACCCCCGGCCCGCGCCGCGACGCGGAGCGGGCGGCGGGGCGCTTTACACGCCGGCCCCCCGGGGTGCGTCC
>DASTDN010000004.1:0-2161 GCA_035710365.1 Streptomyces sp.
GTCGTGCGCGTGGGCGGCGCGGGCCGCCGCTCGGGACTTGCTGGATTCGGGTTCGGGCACGTGGACAAGGGTGCCTTATCCGGACGGGAGCGTGCGCCGCCGGGGCTACCGTGGAGCCGTGATCGACGTACGCCGCGCCGCCGGGCGCCACCCGGGAGGCGACCCGGAGGCGGGCATCGCCTCCCGGCACGCCTTCTCCTTCGGCCCGCACTACGACCCGGACAACCTCCGCTTCGGCGCGCTGATCGCCTGCAACGAGGAGCGCCTGGCACCGGGCGCCGGGTTCGACGAGCACCCGCACAGCCACACCGAGATCGTGACGTGGGTGGTGGAGGGCGAGCTGACCCACCGCGACTCCACGGGCCGCGGGAGCAGGGTCCGCCCCGGGGACCTCCAGCACCTGAGCGCCGCGGGCGGCGTCCGCCATGTCGAGCGCAACGACGGCACCACCCCCCTGGTCTTCGTCCAGATGTGGCTGGCCCCGCGCGAGCCGGGCGGCGAGCCGCGTCACGAGATCGTCCGCGGCATCTCCGACGCCACGCCCTACGCCGTCCCGGAGGCCGGCGCGGTGCTCCACGTACGCCGCCTGGCCGCGGGCGGACGGGCGGCGCTCCCGTCCGCGGCCCACCTGTACGCCCACGTCGTACGCGGCTCGGTACGCCTGGGCGGTGAGGACCTGTCACCGGGCGACGCGGTCCGCGTCACCGGGGCGCGGGACCTGACGGCGACGGCGGTCACGCCCGCCGAGTTGCTGCTCTGGGAGATGGCCTAGCGGTACTCGGCGAGGACCGCGTCGGTGAAGGGGGGCCAGGCTTCGGTGGCCCAGGGGCCGAAGGCGCGGTCGGTGAGGGCCGCGCACGCCAGTCCCGCCGCGGGGTCGATCCACAGGAAGGTGCCCGACTGCCCGAAGTGGCCGAAGGTGCGCGGGGAGGACGTGGCGCCCGTCCAGTGCGGGGACTTGCCGTCGCGGATCTCGAAGCCGAGGCCCCAGTCGTTGGGGTTCTGGTGGCCGTAGCCCGGCAGGACGCCCTTGGTGCCCGGGTACTGCACGGTCATCGCGGCGGCGACCGTGCGCGGGTCCAGCAGGCGCGGCGCCTGCACCTCGGCGGCGAAGCGCAGCAGGTCCTCGACGGTGGAGACGCCGTCCTTGGCGGGGGAGCCCTCCAGCGACGTCGACGTCATGCCCAGCGGCTCCAGCACGGCCTGGCGCAGGTACTCCGCGAACGGGATGTCCGTGGCCCGGGCCACGTGCTCCCCGAGCTGCTCGAAGCCGGAGTTGGAGTAGAGCCGTCGTTCCCCGGGCGGCGCCGTCGTGCGGTGCTCGTCGAAGGCCAGGCCGGAGGTGTGCGCGAGCAGGTGCCGCACCGTGGAGCCCTCGGGCCCGGCGGGTTCGTCGAGTTCGACGGCGCCCTCCTCGTGGGCGACGAGCACCGCGTACGCCGCGAGCGGCTTGGTGACCGAGGCCAGCGGGAAGCGCCGGCCGGTGGGGCCGTGCGTCCCGAGGACGGTGCCGTCGGCGCGTACGACACCGGCCGCGGCGGCGGGGACGGGCCACTTCTCGATCGACGCGAGGCTGTTCAGCGACATGCCGCAGAGCCTATGCCGCTCACAGGTACAGCCGCATCGAGGGGTGGCTGTCCCGCACGAACCCCAGGGCCGCGTACAGCGGTTCCGCCTCGGCGGACGAGGCGAGCGCCACATGCCCGGCGCCCCGCTCCCGGAACCAGACCAGCAGCGCGGTCATGCGGGCGCGGGCGTGTCCGCGGCGCCGGGCGGCGGGATCGGTGGCGACGCCGAAGACGTGACCGACGGTGCCGTCCGGGTCGCCGGGCCGGCCGATGCGGTACTCCGGGGTGCCCACCACCAGCGCCGCGAGCGCGCCCGGCCGGTCCGGGTGGTCCACGACGAACGCCGCGAAGTCCCCCTCCCCGCCGGCCAGTCGCGCGCGCAGCCCCGGCAGCGACCGGCCCTGCCACCGGGTGGACGACGGCGCCCCGGCCATCGAGTCGATCATCACCTGGCGCAGGCGCAGGACTTCCCGCGCGTCGTCGGGACCGGCACGGCGTACGGCACTCATGCCGGGCACGGTAACCGGCCGGGGCCCTCGCCCTCGTGCGGTTTCCTCCCGGGGAGGGCGGGGCCCGCGGGGGTCACAGTTCGG
>DASTDN010000005.1:0-2768 GCA_035710365.1 Streptomyces sp.
CCCACCAGAACGAACCGCGTCTGCGCGTTCTCCGCGTCGTGGATCTCGGTCTCCAGGGCCTCAAGGCCGTACCGGGCGGCGGCGAACTCGCCCGCGAACGCGGCGTCGTAGCGGCCCTCCTGCACGAGGCGGGCGCCGTCCGCGTTGGAGGCGGCGGACTCCCACACCGCGTCCGGGAGATGGGTCCTGAGCCAGTTGCGGACCTGGGGCTGCGCGGCCGGGTGGGCGGTGACGGTCTTGATGTCGGACAGCGTGGTGCCGGGCCGGACCAGCAGCGCGAACGTGATCGACAGCAGCACCTCGCGGTAGATCATCAGCGGCGCGCCCGCCACCAGCTCGTCGAGGGTGGTGGTGATGCCGCCCTCGACGGAGTTCTCGATGGGCACGAACGCGGCCTCGGCCTCACCGGCGCGGACCGCGTCCAGCGCGGACTGCACGGACACGTACGGGATCAGTTCCCGGGTGGCCGACTCGGGGAGGGTGCGCAGGGCGACCTCGGTGAAGGTGCCCTCGGGACCGAGATACGCGTAGCTCGCTGGCATGTCTTCACCCTAATGGCCGGGGCGGGCCGGGGCGGCTTCTCGTCCCAGCCCTTGACACACCGCGGGCTCACCCCTCCAGCAGGCGCTGCCCCACGTACTCGCCCTCGGCCGCGCCGCCCGGCACGGCGAACAGGCCGCTCGCCTCGTGCCGCACGAACGGCGACAGCGCGTCGCCCCGGTCGAGCTTGCGCTGCACCGGGACGAAACCGCGCAGCGGGTCCGCCTGCCAGCAGACGAACAGCAGCCCGGAGTCGGGCGCGCCGTCCGCGTCGAAGCCGTCGTGGTACGAGAACGGCCGCCGCAGCATCGCCGCGCCGCCGTTCTGGTCGGGGCGGCTGATGCGCGCGTGGGCGTTGACGGGGACGACCGGGTTGCCCCGCGCGTCCGTCTTCTCCAGGTCCATCGCGGTCGTCTCGCCGCCGCCCGTCAGCGGCGCCCCGTCGGACTTGCGGCGGCCGATGACGTCCTCCTGCGCCCGGAGCGAGAGCTTCTCCCAGTCGTCGAGGAGCATGCGGATACGGCGTACGACGACGTAGGAGCCGTGCGCCATCCAGGACGGTTCGCCCGAGGCGGGGACGAAGATCCGCCGGTCGAAGTCGGGCTCGTCGGGCTTCGGATTGCGGGTGCCGTCGATCTGGCCCATCAGGTTGCGGGTCGTCCTGGGCCGGGCGGTGGCGCCGGGGGACCGGTTGAAGCCGGTCATCTGCCAGCGGAGCCGGGCCGCCGCCCCCGCGTCCTTCTGGAGGGCGCGCAGGGCGTGGAAGGCGACCAGCGCGTCATTGGCGCCGATCTGCACCCACAGGTCGCCGTCGCTGCGGGCCTTGTCGAGCCGGTCGGAGGAGAAGTCGGGCAGCGGGTCCAGGGCCACCGGGCGCTGCTCGGTCAGGCCGGTCTTCGCGAAGAAGCCGTGCCCGAAGCCGAAGGTGACCGTGAGGGAGGAGGGGCCGGCGTCGCGGGCCACGTCCGTGTCGTCGTGGGCCGCGGGCTCGCCCGTCATCAGCCGCCGAGCCGTCTGCGACCAGCGGCGCAGCAGGGCGGCGGCCCCCTTGCGTCCGGCACCGGCCATCAGGTCGAAGGCGGCGAGATGACCGTGGATCTGCGGGGGTGTGGTGATGCCGGGCTGGTGTTTCACGTGAAACATCACCTGTTGGGCGCCGAGCGCGGTCAGCGGGGTGACTCCGCCGTCCCGGGTGGCCTCGGCGGGGCGGGCGGCGTATCCGGCGGCGGCGCCCGCCGCGCCGAGGACGAGGCCGGTGGCCCCGGCCGTACCGAGCAGCCGACGCCGTGAGACACCCGCGGCGGGGTCGCGGTCGGGGCCGGTGGCGGGGCCGGGGTGGGACTGGTCAGGCATGGTGCTTCAGCCGATCTGCGCGTTCTTGGAGACGGTCACCTGGTCGATGTCGGAGGTCCGCACGGTCACGTCGACCGTCCAGTCGCCCGCCATGGGGAGCTGCACTCCGCTCGCCGACCAGTGTCCGGTGGTGATGTGGTCCGGGACCACCGGCAGCGGTCCGATGTCCTGGGACTCCAGGGTGAGGGCGATCTTCACCTCGGGGAGGTCGAAGGCACGGCCGTTGGGGCGCTCGGCGTAGACGTGCATTTCGTTGGAGCCCGGGCGCGCGGGGTCGAGTTCGATGCGTACGCGTCCCTTGCCGTTCTTGCCGCCGGTGTCGAACGGCAGGTCCAGGGTGAGAGTCCCGGAGGGCGGGGCGGTCGTACCGGAGGACGCGGAGCCGACCGCGGCCCGGGCGTCCTGCTCGGTGCGGCCGGGCTCGGTCTGCGTCAGCAGGGTGGTGGCGAGGAGGACGAGGGCCGCGACCGTGGCCTCGGCGAGCACGGAGCGGCGCAGTCCGAAGCGGTTCGGGTCGGCGTCCCGCAGCCGCTTGCGCCGGGCGGCGGCCACGGCGGCCCGCTGCCGGGCGAGCTGCGCGGCCCGCTCGGGGCTGCCCGGCCCGTCGGACCCGTCGGACCCGTCGGGCCCATCGAGGCTGCCAGGGCTGCCGGGACCGTCGGTGCCGGAGGGCGGCGGGCCTGGGGACGTCTCCACTTGCGTGTCCTCTCCGGCATCCCCGGAGTCCCGGGGTCCCTCGGAGTCCTCGGAGTCAGGCCCCCCGGCCCCGCCGGACCCCGTGGGCGCATCCCCCGCCGCCAGCCGCCCCGTCCACCGACGGGACAGCCGGCCCAGCGCCACCAGCAGGGCCACGAGCCCCAGTTTCACGAGGAGCA
>DASTDN010000006.1:0-2594 GCA_035710365.1 Streptomyces sp.
CGCGCCCCGGCCCGTCAGGACCGGGGCGCGCGACGTGCGAGGGGGGCGGGGTCAGAGAGCCGCGGGCGGGGCCGTGGAGCCGCGGACGACGAGTTCGACGGGGATGTCCCCGGCCTGCGGTGTGCGGCCCTCCAGGACCGCGAGCAGGGCGTGCATGCCCCGCTCGCCGAACAGCTCGGCGTCGAGGCGGACCGTGGTCAGTTCCGGGTCGATCGCGGTGGCCAGGGCGAGGTCGTCGAGGCCGGTGACGGACACGTCGGCGGGGACGGCGAGGCCGAGGCGGCGGATCGCCTTGTAGGCGCCGGCAGCGAGCTTGTCGTCGTCGCAGACGATCGCGGTGGGGCGGGGGCCCGGGGCGGTCAGGGCGGCCTCGGTGGCCCGCCGGGCGCCGTCGATGACGATGGGCGTGCGGGCGGTGCGGATCTGCGCGCCGGCCACCCGGCCGAGCCGGTCGGCCAGCTCCCGGGCGCGCACGTCGAAGGTCCAGGACGGCACGTCCGCCGCGAGGTGCAGGAACCGGCGGTGGCCCAGGGCGAGCAGGTGCTCGGCGACCTGACGCACGCCGTCCGCGATGTCGAGGTTGACGGTGGCCGCGCCGAGGCTGCCCGCGGGATCGCTGTCCAGCATCACCAGGGGCAACTGGTCGCCGCGGATCGCGGTGAGGGCGTCGGCGGCCATGGAGGACGCGATGACGCCGTCCAGGGCCGCCTGGGAGGACGCGAAGGGGTCGCGGGCCGGGCCGATGCCCTCGGGGGAGGGGTAGAGCACCACGCCGAAGCCGTGGGCGGCGGCGACGCGCGCGGCGCCCGTGTAGACGCCGGCGAAGAACTCGGTGGTGAGTTCCGGGACGACCAGCAGGACCGTGCGGGTGTGCCCGAGGCGGAGGTTGCGGGCCGCGAGGTTCGGGCGGTAACCGAGGTCGCGGGCGGCGTCGCGGACGCGCTGGGCGGTGGCGGCGGAGACGCGCCCGCGCCACTTGTCGCCCAGGACGAGGGAGACGGCGGCCTGGGAGACCCCGGCGGCCTGGGCGACGTCCCGGCTCGTGGGGCGTGTGCTGCCTCGTGCCACCGTGGGCCCGCTCCTTCGTCTGGACTCGTGAACTGGGCACATGGTACGTATGACAGCGGCAGTTATACGTAAAACTCATGTCGGTGGCCGGAAAGCGTCACGGGCGGACGGAGGTCGGAATTGGCCACGGGATATCTGGAGATCCTCCGGGCGAAACACGCCACCCGTCTGCTCGTCGGCACCCTCGTGGGCCGGCTGCCCAACGCGACGGCGGCCATCGCGATCGTGCTGTTCGTCCGCGCGGAGGGCGGCACGTACAGCCTCGCGGGCGCCCTCGCGGCCGTGTACGGCGTCGCGAACGCCGTGGGCCAGCCGCTGCTCGGGCGGCTCGTCGACCTGTACGGGCAGCCGCGCGTGCAGCTTCCCGCCGCGGTCGGCTCCGCCCTGGCCATGGCCGTCTTCGCCGTCACCGGGACCGGACCGGCCCTCGCGGCCCATCTCGCGGTGGCCGCCGCCGGGCTGCTCACCCCGCCCCTGGAGGGCGGGCTGCGGGCGCTGTGGCCCAGCGTGCTGCCCGCCCGGGAGCAGGTGCACAGGGCGTACGCCATGGACGCCGTGGCGCAGGAGGTGATGTTCACCGTCGGGCCGCTGCTGGTGACCGTGTGCACCGCCGTCTGGTCCGCGCAGGCCGGGCTCCTCGTCCTGAACGCCGTCGGCGTGCTCGGCGCGCTGTCCGTGGTGGTCTCGCGGCCCTCGCGCGCGTGGCGGTCCGCGCCGCGCGAGGCGCACTGGCTGGGCGCGCTGCGCTCGGCGGGTCTGCTGGCGCTGCTCGCGGCGTTCCTGTTCGTGGGCGTGGCGCTGGGCTCCATCACCGTGGCCGCTGTGCCGTACGCGGACGCCCACGGAGGCGACACCGTGTACGGCTGGCTGATGGCGGCGATCGGGCTGGGGGCGCTCGTCGGGGGCACCGTGTACGGCGCCCGGCAGTGGGCGGGCGAGCCGGCGCGGCGGCTGCGGGTCCTGGTCGCCCTGCTGGCGGTGTGTTATCTGCCGCTGACACTGATGCCGGGCCCGGTCGCCATGACGCTGCTGACCGTGCTCGCCGGGGTCTTCCTCGCGCCGGCCATCGCCTGCGCGTTCGTGCTGGTGGACCGGCACGCGCCGCGCGGGACGGTCACCGAGGCGTTCTCCTGGCTCGTGACGACGTTCACCGTGGGCGCGTCCGTCGGAACGGGCCTCGCCGGGCCCGTCGTGGAGGCGGGCGGCGCCGTGTGGGGCTTCGCCGTACCGGCCGCCGCGGGAGGCGTGTCTCTGCTGGTCCTGACCCTCACCGGACGGGTCCTCGGGGCCCCCGCGCGAGGTGCTGTCGTGGCCACTGGGTCGGAGATGGAATCGAACCGTGCCGTCGAACTCCGTTTCAGCTCGGGTGATCGGGCGTAATGTTCAGTCATGGACCGCCGCATTTTCGGGCTGGAGAACGAGTACGGCGTCACGTGCACGTTCAGGGGACAGCGCCGCCTGTCGCCTGACGAGGTGGCGCGGTACCTCTTCCGCCGTGTCGTGTCATGGGGCCGAAGCAGCAATGT
>DASTDN010000007.1:0-9395 GCA_035710365.1 Streptomyces sp.
GCCTTCGTCGTGATCTGGCTGCGCGTCACCTACCCCCGCCTGCGCGAGGACCAGCTCCAGAGACTGTCCTGGACCCTCCTCGTCCCCCTCTCCCTCGCCCAGATCGCCCTCACCGGCATCGTCAAGGTGGTGATCGCGTAACCATGGCCCCCATCCCCGGCAGCGGCCTGGCCAAGGGTCTGGCCGTCACCCTGCGCACGATGACGAAGAAGACCGTCACCGAGCAGTACCCCGACGTCCAGCCCGCCCTCCCGCCCCGCACCCGCGGCGTGATCGGCCTGTTCGAGGAGAACTGCACGGTCTGCATGCTGTGCGCCCGCGAGTGCCCCGACTGGTGCATCTACATCGACTCCCACAAGGAGACCGTCCCCGCGGCCACCCCCGGCGGGCGCGACCGCAGCCGCAACGTCCTCGACCGCTTCGCCATCGACTTCGCCCTGTGCATGTACTGCGGCATCTGCATCGAGGTCTGCCCCTTCGACGCCCTGTTCTGGTCCCCGGAGTTCGAGTACGCCGAGACCGACATCCGCGACCTCACCCACGAACGCGACAAGCTCCGCGAGTGGATGTGGACCGTGCCGGCCCCGCCCGCCCTCGACCCCGGCGCCGAGGAACCCAAGGAGATGGCCGCCGCACGCAAGACAGCCGAGAAACTCGCGGCCGCCGAGGCCGAACCGAAGGAGGGCCCCTCGTGACCCTCGCCGCCCCCGCCCACGGCTTCCTCTCACCGACCGGCGTGGAGATCGTCTTCCTCCTCGTCGGCGTGGTCACCCTCGGCGCGGCGGTCGTCACCGTCACCACCCGCCAACTCGTCCACGCCGCCCTGTGGCTGGTGGTCGCCCTCGGTGGCCTCGCCGTCGAATACCTCCTGCTCACCGCCGAGTTCATCGCCTGGGTCCAGGTCCTCATCTACGTCGGTTCCGTCGTCGTCCTCCTCCTGTTCGGTCTGATGCTCACCCGGGCGCCCATCGGCCACTCCCCGGACGCCGACTCCGGCAACCGCCTGCCCGCCCTCGTCGTGGCCGTCGCCGCCGCTGCCGCCCTGGTCTGGGTCGTCGCCGACGCCTTCCGCACCACCTGGGTCGACCTGGACGGCGAACCCTCGGGCACCACTCGCGTCACCGGCGAAAGCCTCTTCCAGCACTGGGTCCTCCCCTTCGAGGCCCTCTCCGTCCTCCTCCTCGCCGCTCTCGTCGGCGCGATCGTCCTCTCCCGCAAGAACAAGCCCGAAGCCGAGACCGACAGGACCGGCCCCCCGGCCCCCACCGCAGACCCCTCCCCGTCGCGGCCCACTCGCGCCACCGCAGGTCCCTCCCCGTCGGGGCCCACTCGCGCCACTGCTGCGGCCGGAGGCGCGCAGGCCGCCAGGCCCACCTCCGCCCCCACCACAGCCACCTCCCCGTCGCGGCCCGCCCCCGGTACCGATGCGGCCGGAGGCACGCACGCCGGCCAGCCCACTCGCGCCACCGCAGGCCCCTCCCCGTCGGGGCCCACTCGCGCCACTGCTGCGGCCGGAGGCACGCACGCCTCGCGGCCCGCCCCCACCGCAGGCCCACCCCCCTCGCGGCCCGCTCCCGGTACCGATGCCCCCCGAGCCACGCACGCAACGCCGCCCGATGCAGCCCAGGGCACGCCCCCGCCCCCCGCCCCCGGATCCCAGGCCACCCCGGCCACCCCGGCCACTCCGGGCACCCCGGCCACCGCGAACATCCCGGCTACTCCGGACACCCAGGCCACTCCGGACACCGCGAACACCCAGGTCACCCCAGGCTCCCAGGCCACCCCGAACACCCAGCCCGTTCAGGCCCCCCCAGCCACCCCGGGCTCCCAGGTCACCCCCGGCGCGAACGAAGGGGACGACTGATGCACCTCGCCTACCCCGCCGTGCTCTCCGCCCTCCTCTTCTGCACCGGCCTCTACGGCGTCCTCGCCCGCCGCAACGCGATCCTGGTGCTGATGTCCGTCGAGCTGATGCTCAACGCCGTCAACCTCAACCTGGTCGCCTTCGACGTCTGGCTCAGCAGGACCGCCGAGGAAACCCTGCACTCCGGGCAGGCCCTGACCCTGTTCACCGTCGCCGTAGCCGCCGCCGAGATCGGCATCGGCCTGGCGATCGTCCTCGCCGTCCACCGCAACCGCGGCACCGCCGACATCGACAAGCTCCGCGACACCGCCGAGCCCCACGGCCCCGGCACCGACCCGGACCCCGTCGGCTCCGGCTCCGGCTCCGGTTCCGGCGCCGGCGACGCCGACCGCCCCGACAGCGACGCCCTCACGACCGGCCCGGCCGGGAAGGCCGAGGCCACCGCGTGACCACCACCACTCTCGCCGTACTCGTCCCCCTTCTGCCGTTCCTCGGCGCGGGCACCGGCCTGCTGCTGGGCCGCACCGCACCCGGCTTCGTCCGCCCGCTCGCCGTCCTGCCGACACTCACCGCCCTGGTGCTCGCCGCGCTCGTCGCCGTACGCCAGGACGGCGGCCGTGCCCTCGACGCCGCCACCGAACTCACCCCCACCGGCTCCGTCCCCGTCGAACTCGCCCTGCACATCGACGGCTTCGCCGCCCTCACCGCCGTCCTGGTCGGCCTCGTCGCCACCTGCGTGCAGATCTACTCCACGGGCTACCTGCGCGACGACCCGCGCTACCCCTCGTACGCCGCGCTCGTCTCCCTGTTCACCTCCGCGATGCTGCTCGTCGTCTACTCCGGCGACCTGATGGTGCTGCTGGTCGGCTGGGAGATCATGGGCATCTGCTCGTACTTCCTCGTCGGCCACTACTGGGAGACCCCCGAGGCGCGCGCCGCCTCGCTGAAGGCCTTCCTGGTGACCAAACTGGGCGACGTCCCCTTCCTCATCGGTCTCTTCGCGCTGGCCGGAGACGCCGGATCGTTCCGCGTCACCAAAGTCCTCGGCGCCGTCGCGAGCGGCGGAATCGACCACCCCACCCCCATCGCCCTGCTGCTCCTCGCCGGCGTCGCGGGCAAGTCGGCGCAGTTCCCGCTGCACACCTGGCTCCCCGACGCGATGGCGGGCCCCACACCCGTCTCCGCGCTGATCCACGCCGCGACGATGGTCGCCGCCGGTGTCTACTTCGTCGCCCGACTCCTCCCGCTCTTCGAGGCCTCCCGGGCCGCGATGCTGGTCCTGGCCGTCATGGCCGCCGTCACGATGACCGGCTCCGCGCTCGCCGCGCTCGCCCAGGACGACATCAAGCGCGTCCTCGCCTACTCGACGATCGGCCAGCTCGGCTACCTGACCGGCGCCCTCGCCGTCGGCGACCGCGGTGCCGCCGTCTTCCACCTCCTGTCCCACGGCGCCTTCAAGGCGCTGCTGTTCCTCGCCGCCGGAGCCGTCATCCACGCCGCCGGCACCAACTCACTGGCCGCCATGTCCCGCATGGGCCACCTGCGCGCCCGCGTCCCGGACGCCTACTGGACGACGACCGTCGCGCTGCTCGCCCTCGCCGCGATCCCGCCGTTCAGCGGCTTCTTCTCCAAGGAGTCCGTCCTGCGCGCCGCCGAACACGTGGCCAACGGCCACACCGCGCACGCCCCCGGCGCCGCCGGCTGGACCGTCCTCGTCGCCGGACTGGCCACCGCCCTCCTCACCGCCGCCTACGCGACCCGTCTGTGGCTGCTGGCCTTCCGCGGCGAGGGCCCCGACGCCCCCGACCACGGCAGGAAGCCCCTGTCCATGACCGTCGTCCTCTGGGTGCTCGCCGTGCCCTCCCTCGGCTTCGGCGGCCTCGCCTTCCGCCTGCTGCCCGACTGGTTCGACGGCACCGGCCTTGCCCCCGCTCTCACCACCTCCGTACTCGGCACCGGCATCGCCCTCACCGGCGGCATCGTCACCTACGCGGCCTGGCGCCACACCACCGCACGCGCCGCCCGCACCCCCCTGGGCGCCGTCGCGGCGCACCCCGACCAGCCGGCCGTCACCGAAGGACCACGCGGCGACGCCGCCCGGATCGAGGCCGAGGCCATCACCACCCACACCCCCGCCTACGGCGACATGGCCTCCGCACCCGACCCGGCAGACCCCGGACGGCTGCTCCTCGGCCCCCTGTACCGGCACGCGGCCACGGGCTTCCACCTGGACGCCGTGTACTCGGCCCTGTTCGTCCGCCCGGTGCGCGGTGCCGCGAACCTCGTACGGTTCCTCGACCGCGAGGTCGTCGACACCTACGTACGGGGCGCGGGCGCCCTGCCCCGCTGGCTCGGCACCGCCGTACGCCGGGCCCAGACCGGCAATGTGCAGACCTACGTGAGCGCGCTGCTCGCCGGCACCGTCGTCCTCGCGGTCGCCGCCGTCCTCGTCGCCGCGGGAGCGTGAGCAGACGTGATCGATATCAACGAGTCCGTGATGCAGTTCCTTCTGGCGTTCCTCGTCGTCGGGCCGCTTCTCGGTGCCGCCGCCGCTCTCCTGCCCGCCCCGCCCGGACTGAAGGGGAAGTCGCCCGAACAGGCCGTGCTGCGGCACGGCGTGACCGTCACCGGCGCCGTTCTCCTCGCGGCGATCGTCCTCGCGCTCGGCTTCGACCACGACCACCCGGCGACGATGCAGGCCACGACGGACATCGCCTGGATCCCCGCACTCGACGTGCGCATCCACCTCGGCATCGACGGCATCTCCCTCCCCCTCCTGGTCCTGACCGCGCTGCTGACCTTCCTCTGCGCGCTCCACTCGTACTTCAAGCAGCAGCGCCAGCCGCTGACGTCCGCGGGTCCCGCCCCCAAGGGCTTCGTCGCCCTGCTGCTCGTCCTGGAGTCCGGCTCCCTCGCCACCTTCGCCGTCCTCGACCTGCTGCTGTTCTTCCTCGCCTTCGAGACGGTCCTCGTCCCGATGTACTTCCTCATCGCCCGCTGGGGCGGCGAGGGCAGGGCCCGCGCCGCCTGGACCTTCATCCTCTACACGCTGCTCGGCTCGGTCGTCATGCTGCTCGGCCTGCTCGTGATCGGACTCGACGCAGGCACGTTCGACATGATGGCACTCGCCACTGACAACGGCCGGTCGCTCACCACATCCGTGCAGGTCATCGCCGTTCTGGCGATCGGCGTCGGGCTCGCCGTGAAGACTCCGATGTGGCCGCTGCACAGTTGGCTGCCCGACGCCCACACCGCCGCCCCCACCATCGGCTCGGTCCTCCTCGCGGGAGTCCTGCTGAAGATGGGAACGTACGGATTCGTCCGCATCCTCCTCCCCGTCGCACCCGACGGCTTCCGCACCTTCGCGCCCTACCTCGCCGCCTTCGCCGTCGTCGGCATCATCTACGGCTCCCTGGCCTGCCTCGCCCTCGCCCGGCGCGGCGCCGGGGGCGACCTCAAACGCCTCATCGCGTACTCCTCCGTCGGCCACATGGGCTTCGTCCTGCTCGGCATCGCCACCATGACCCCCACCGGCGTGAACGGCGCCCTGTTCGCCAACATCGCCCACGGCCTCGTCACCGGCCTGCTGTTCTTCCTGGTCGGAGCCGTGAAGGACCGCACCGGCAGCACCGACCTCGACGTGCTCTCCACCCCCTCGCCCGACCGCGGCCCGGCGACGGCCGCACCCCGTCCGCCCGGCACCGGCGGCGCCCTCTACGGCCGCGCCCCCCGCCTCGGCGGCCTGCTCGCCTTCGCCGCCGTCGCCTCCCTCGGACTGCCCGGACTCGCCGGCTTCTGGGGCGAGATGCTGGCCCTGTTCGGCGCGTTCGACCCCGCCGCCGGCCTCAGCCGCCCGGCCTTCCTCACCTTCATGGCGATCGGCGCGTCCGGCACCCTGCTGACCGCCGCGTACCTGCTCGTCGTGGTCCGCCGCGTCTGCATGGGCGCCGCCCCGCAGGACGCCCCGCGGCTCGCCGACGTCCAGGGGTACGAGTTCGCGGCCTGGACCCCGCTCGTCGCCCTCACCCTTGCCGGGGGCCTGTGGCCCAGGGCCCTCCTCGGCCTGACCGACCCGGCCGTGCAGCAGCTCCTCGCAGGAGGCACCCGATGAGCGCCCTGGCCCTGGCCGACAGCCCCGTCCCGGCCGCCGCGGAACCCGCCCAGCCGCTGGCCGCCTCCGTGGTCCAGTCGGTCGACTGGCTCGCCGTCGCGCCGCCCACCCTCACCGCGCTCGTCGGACTCGCCGTCCTCGTCGCCGACCTGTTCGTGCCCGCGGCCCGCAAGGCCGTCCTCGGCTGGACGGCCGTCGCCGGACTCGCCGCGTCCACCGCTCTGCTGCTGCCCCTCCTGGACGGCGACCGCAGCACCTTCTGCCTCACCGCGGGCACGCGCGCGTGCAGCTACACCGCCGACCGCTTCACCCTCGTCGTCCAGTTCCTCGTCCTCGGCGGCGCGCTGCTCGCCGCCCTGCTGTCCGTCACCGCGCTCAAGGACGACACCAGGAGGCTGCCCCCGGGCGAGTTCTGGTTCCTGCTGCTGTCCAGCGCGGCCGGCGCCGCCCTGCTGCCCGCCTCCCGCGACCTCGCCACTCTCGTCGTCGCCCTGGAGGTCGCCTCCCTGCCCGCGTTCGCCCTGGTCGGCATCAGGCACGGCGACCGCGGGTCCTCCGAGGCCGCCCTGAAGTTCTTCCTGTCCTCGGTCACCGCGACCGCGGTCAGCCTCCTGGGCATCAGCTTCGTCTACGCCACCACCGGCACCCTCCACCTCACCGAGATCGCCGCCCGCGTCCAGCAGGTCGACGGCCAGTTCCACACCCTCGCCAGGACCGGTGTCGTCCTCACCCTCGTCGGCTTCGCCTTCAAGACGGCCGCCGTGCCCTTCCACTTCTGGGTCCCCGACACCTACGTGGGCGCCCCCCTGCCGATCGCCGCCTACCTGTCCGTCGTCGGCAAGGCGGTCGGCTTCACCGGCCTGATCCTCGTCACCGTCGTCGCCCTCCCGTCGTACGCCGACGTCTGGGGCCCCGCCATGGCCGGGCTCGCCGCGCTCACCATGACCGTGGGCAACACGGGCGCGCTGCGCCAGCGGACCACGCGCGCGTACAGCGCCGTACGCCTGCTCGCCTGGTCGTCCGTGGGCCAGGCCGGCTACCTCCTCGTACCGATCGCCGCGGCCGCCCACTCCGACGACCCGCGACAGCAGGTCGGCTCGACCCTCGCCTACGCCCTCATGTACGCCGCCGTGAACCTCGGCGCCTTCACGGTCGCCGCCCTCGTCGGCCGCCGGCACACCCTCAACCGCCTCACCGACTACCGCGGCCTGTACGCCACGAATCCCGTCGCCGCCCTCCTGCTGGCGTTCTTCCTGCTCTGCCTCGCGGGCCTCCCACCAGGGATCATCGGCCTGTTCGCGAAGGTCGCCGTCTTCTCGGCCGCCGTCGAGGCGGACCTCGGCTGGCTCGCCGTCGTCATGGCCGTCAACGTCGTGATCGCCCTCTTCTACTACCTCCAGTGGACAGCTCTGCTGTTCCGCGCCCCCGAGGGCGAGGCCGTACGGCACCGCGTCCCCGCCCCGCTCACCGCCGCCCTCGCCGTCACCGCCGTCCTCGGCGTCGCCCTCTCCGGCGCCCCCCAGATCGCCCTGCGCGTCGCGGACACGAACCTCTTCTAGGGACCCGCCCACAGCACTACGCCCGTACTCGCCCCGGGTCCGGGAGCGCACGCCCCGGTGCCCCGCCCACCGCGGGCAAGGGCCCCGCGACCCCGGCCTGCGGGCGCACCGACGCACAAGCGCGCGCCCACGGGGTACCCGCCCGCCACGCGCGCGTGGCGCACGCCCCGCCCCTCACCCGGACGGCCCACTCCCGCCGCCGCCCGGACCAGGGAACTGGCGGCCCTCGCCTGGCGTTGACCGGTACAGAAGGGTCCACTGGACGTGACACCACGCCCCCAGTGGCGACAGCACAGGCAGTACGGGCAGACACGCAGCATCGACCAGCAAAGGGTTCCCCTGCCGCACACTTGGAGGGCGTACCGTGCACCGCCGGCACAACGGGCTCAGGACCGCAGTCCTCCTGGGGGGACTGTCCGCACTCATCATCGTCATCGGCGGCTTCTTCGGCCGTGCCGGGCTCCTCGTCGCCGTCTGCGTGGCCCTCGGCACCAACGCCTACGCGTACTGGAACAGCGACAAACTGGCCCTGCGCGCCATGCGTGCCCGCCCGGTGAGCGAATTCGAGGCCCCGGCGCTGTACCGCATGGTCCGCGAGCTCTCCACCCAGGCCCGCCAGCCCATGCCCCGCCTGTACATCTCCCCGACAGACGCGCCGAACGCCTTCGCCACCGGCCGCAACCCGCGCAACGCCGCGGTGTGCTGCACCGACGGCATCCTCCGCCTGCTGGACGAGCGCGAACTGCGCGGCGTCATCGGCCACGAGCTGAGCCACGTCTACAACCGGGACATCCTGATCTCGTCGGTGGCCGGTGCCCTGGCCTCCGTGATCATGTTCCTGGTCAACTTCGCCTGGCTGATCCCGATCGGCCGCTCCGACGACGATGACGGCCCCGGGTTGCTGGGCATACTCCTGGTGATGATCCTCGGCCCGCTCGCCGCCACCCTCATTCAGCTCGCGATCAGCCGTTCGCGCGAGTACGAGGCCGACGCGTCCGGCTCCCGGCTCAGCGGAGACCCGCTCGCCCTCGCCAGCGCCCTGCGCAAGCTGGAGGCGGGCACCAGGCAACTGCCGCTTCCGCCCGAGCCCCGGATCGAAACCGCGAGTCACATGATGATCGCGAACCCGTTCCGTCCCGGACAGGGACTCTCGAAGATGTTCTCCACCCACCCGCCCATGGCCGAGCGCATCGCCCGGCTCGAAAGGATGGCAGGCCCTCGGTGAAGCTGATCCTCAACCTCATCTGGCTCGTCTTCAGCGGCTTCTGGCTGTTTCTGGGCTACATGCTCGCCGGCGCGCTGCTGTGCGTCACCATCATCGGCATCCCCTTCGGCATAGCCGCCTTCCGCATCGGCGTCTACGCCCTGTGGCCCTTCGGGTACACGGCCGCCGAGCGCCGCGACGCGGGCGCCGCCTCCTGCGTCGGCAACGTCCTCTGGCTGGTCCTCGCAGGCTGGTGGCTGGCCATCGGCCACATCGTCACCGGTCTCCTGCTGTGCGTCACGATCATCGGCATCCCGCTGGGCCTCGCCAACTTCAAACTGATCCCGGTCTCACTGACCCCGCTGGGCCGCGAAATCGTCCGCACCGACCAGCAGTTCGCCGGAACGGCCTGGTGACAGGGAGCGGGCGGCGGCCACGCACGCGTACGCACGCGCGCCCGGCCGCCACCCGCCACCGGCGTCCGCCGCACCGGGCCGCGCCGACGACGGGCACACCCGTGCCCGGCTCACCTCACCGGTAGTTCACGTACCGCGCGCCTGATCTCCTGACCTGCACGTGAGCCCCGAAAGGGGGGTTGACGTGCGGAAACTACTGACAGTCTTTGCCGCTGTTGCACAGCGTTATTCGGGCTCTTGT
>DASTDN010000008.1:0-3155 GCA_035710365.1 Streptomyces sp.
GCCGGGGCCGTCGGCCACGCCGATGGGTCGCGTGCCGCCGGTCCGGCCGCCTCCGCGGAACTCGACGAGAAGCTGCCGCGGTGCCCCGCCCTGGCGGCCTGCCCCGTCCGGACGCGGACGGGGCTGGCGCCGCGGCGGCACAACCGTGCGCCGGGACGGCCCGCCCCGCGCACGCTCTTGCCGCACGCGGCCGACTCACCCGGCGGGCCGCCCGGCTGCGCCGTCACCGGTGGTGGTCGGCGGGGGCTGCCGGTGCAGACACGTCAGGGCCGCCGTCGTCAGGGCCGCCGTCGCCGTCGGCAGGGCGATCGGGAGGTGGGGGGCGAAGCGGGGCGAGTGGTTGGGCGGGAGCGCGGCGAGGCGTTCCGCGGCGGTCGCGCCCGGCGTGGCGGCCCACTGGCGCGGGCCGGTCGTGCCGACCATCCAGTAGCCGAGGGGGATGCCCGCGCAGCCGTGGAGGTCGCGGCCCGCGTCGCCGTACAGGGCGAAGTCCTCGGTCGCCATGGACGGCGGCCACGGCACGACGCGCCGCGCGCCGAGGTGTTCGCGGTGCGCTGCCGACACCAGGGACGTCAGTTCCGCGTCCGGGAGGGTGGCCGCCGAGCGGGCGGTGACGGTGATGTCGGGGCCGCGGGGGCAGCCCGAGGCGGCGGACTCGGCGCGCGCCATCCGTTCGACCGCGGCCACGGCGCGGTCCAGGGACGCCTGGGACAGCGCCCGCACCGTCACCCCGAGCGAGGCGGAGTCCGGTACGACGTTGCTGGTGGTGCCCGCGTGCAGGCGGCCGACCGTCAGGGTGACCTGCTCCGCGGGCGCGCTCTCCCGGGCGACGACTCCCTGCAGGCGCAGCACCAGTGCCGCCGCCGCGAGCACGGGGTCCACCGTCAGGTGCGGGGTGCCGGCGTGTCCGCCCCGGCCGTGCAGGGTGATCGCCACGTCGGCGCCGCCCGCGAGCACCGGTTGGCCCCAGCCGTGGGCCACCATGCCGCCGAGCAGGGGGGCCGAGTGCTGGGCGAGGACGGCGTCGGGGCGGCCGAACCGGGCGTAGAGGCCGTCCTCCAGCATGGCCCGCGCGCCCGTGAGGGTCTCCTCGGCGGGCTGGCCGACGGCGATCACCGTGCCCCGCCAGTGGTCGCGTGCCCTGGCGAGCAGGGAGACGGCGCCGAGCAGGGCCGCGGTGTGCAGGTCGTGGCCGCAGGCGTGCATGAGGGGGCCCTCGGCTGCGTAGGGCAAGCCGGTCTGTTCGCGGACCGGGAGGGCGTCCAGTTCCGACCGCAGGTAGACGCGGGGGCCGTCGCCGTTGGTGAGGACGCCGACGACGCCGTGCCCGCCGACCCCGGACGTCACGGCGCAGCCCTCCGCCGCGAGGGCCTCCCCCAGGCGGGCCGCCGTGCGGGCCTCCTCGCCCGACGCCTCCGGATGCATGTGGAGGTCGAGGGTGAACTCGGTCAGCGGGCGCAGCAGGGCGTCCAGGGGCCGCAGGACCGGCGCGTGCCGGCCGGAGGGGACCGTCGCCGTGGTACTCACCCCGTCATGATCCGCCGCCGGGCCCGCGGCGCGCTGGCAGGTCGCTGGCGAAGCGCTGGCACGCGGGTGGCGCGGCGGCGGCGCGGTCCGCCGTGCCGCGCCAGTGACCTGTCAGCGCGCGGCAGTCGATGCGTCAGCGGCCACCGGTGCAATGGAGGGGACCGAACGCCCCGGGGCCCGCCCGGGGTGTGCGCCGACGTCAGGAGTGACCATGGCTGACAAGAACTCCCTCGCCGCCCTCGCCGACGAGATCCTGGAGCTGGAGTCGGAGACCTTCGAGATCTCGGACTACTCGGACGCCAGCGAGGTCGTGCTCGCCGGTTCCACGAGCTGCTCGTCGACCTCGACGTGCTCCTCCACCACCAGCACCACCTCCTGCAGCGCCTGATTCACGGGCCCGGCAGCACTCCGGTCCCCGGCGGCGCCGGGCACCGGGCACGGCCGGATGCCGCTTCACCTCCCTCGGGGGCGGTGGGCGCGGTGTCCGGCCGTTGTTCTGTCGTCCGGCCGGCTGCCCGGGGGCGCGTCCCGTGCGGGACGCGCCCCCGGCGTCCGGGGCCAGAGGAAGTCCCCGGCGCCGGGCCTAGGGGAAGGGGTGCGGGACCCGTCTGATCTCGTGTTCCGTCAGGTCCGCCCCGCGCAGGCCGGCGCGGTGGGCCGCCGTGCGCAGCCGGGGCATGAGCAGCGCGCGCTGGCGCGACCAGCCGAAGTCGATCGGCAGCAGGCCGGGGGCCAGGACGCAGACCGTGCGCAGGCCCATGCGCCGCTGCTCGGGAGTCGTCTGGTCGACGACGACGACATCGAGTCCGGCGCGCACCAGTTCGTCACGGCACAGCGCCACGTCGTCGGCGAGGTCGCCGGTGCGGGGCCGCCCGGAGGCCTCCCACGACGCGTACGTGTCCGTCATCGTGCGGCGGGCGGTGGGGTGGTGGTAGGGCGTGACGTGCTCGGCCATCGCGGGCAGCCCGTAGAGCTGGGCGTGGTCCTTCAGGTGGAGGACCTTGCCGAAGTCGGCGGCCATCGCCTCCAGTTCCGGCTGCCGCTCGGCGACCTGGCCGGGCAGGTGCGGGATGTAGGTGAGGACCTCCGACAGGGCGCCCTCCAGGGCGGCGGCCGGGTCGAGTGAGGCGCCCGCGCCGAACGAGTACAGGCCCGGTCCGCCGTCGCGCCGGACGGCGAGCCCGGTGACGACGGGCACGGCGAGGTCGATGCGGTTGTCGAAGGCGTGGACGTCGTAGCCCTGGAGCGCGGCGCGGTCGATCATGGCGCGGACCGTGGGGTCGGCGACGGTGGTGAGGTCGATCTCGGGCAGCCGGGTGCCGCCGTACCAGGCGAGCAGGAAGGCGTCCCGCTCGACGAGTTCGAGGAGTCCGCCGAGGACGGCCTCCTCCAGGCAGGAGCCGATCGCGCAGCCGTTGGAGCATTCGAAGACGAAGTTGTCGGCGGCGAGTCCGGCGCTGTAGTGGACGAGGCGGGCGGGCACGAGGAGGGGGCGTTCGTCGCGCAGGGAGTAGCCCCACACCCAGGGGATGGGCCGGTCGGGGTCGAAGGGGTCGACGAGGGGGTCGTCGCGGTAGGTCGCGGGGTCGTAGAAGCCGCAGTCGGCGGGGTCGAGGGCGTCCTCGCCG
>DASTDN010000009.1:0-8748 GCA_035710365.1 Streptomyces sp.
CGGCTGCGGACGCGGACCGGGTCGCCCGCGCCGACGCCGAGGCGGAGGGCGTCCTCCTCGCTCATCTGCAGGGTGCAGCGGTGGGTGCCGCCGGACAGCGCGGGAATGTTGTGCGACCAGCTGTTGACGGACTTGAGCTGCCGGTGCGAGACCAGCACCCACGCGCCGTCCCGGATGTCCCGCAGCCGGGCGGCGAGCCTGGGCAGGTCCGCGGTGATGGCGGGCGGGCACAGTTCCACCAGGCCGGAGGCGGTCATCACCACCTCGCGGCGGCGGGGCCGCAGCGGCCCGAGGTCGACGCCGTTCGGCGTGTCCTTGAGCCGGGCCAGGTTCAGGCCGTCGGGACGCGCGCCGAAGAGGTCGCCGTCGGGTCCCAGCCGGAGCATCAGGTCGAGCCGGCGTTCCAGGGCGTTGTCGCCGGTCAGCCGCTGTTTCAGGGTGGCGGGCGGCGTCCCCTTCAGCGGGCTGCCCGGACGGCCGCAGGCCGCCCTGAGGGTGAGGTTGATCAGTTGCTCGTCCACCTGCCCGGGGTCGGCGTCGGGCCCCTTGCCGGAGGCGATGAGGACCAGTCGCGCGAGGATCTCCGCCTCGCTGGGCCGGCCCGGCGGCAGGTCGCGCAGCGGCCGTGAGAAGCGGGCGTTGCGGCGTACGGAGCGGCTGGCGAGGACGACGTCGTAGTGCGGCGACTCCAGGGAGCTGGGCGGCGGCAGGATGACCGAGGCGTGCCGGGTCGTCTCGTTCAGGTAGGGGTCGACGCAGACCATGAAGTCCAGCCCGGCGAGGGCCCCGTCCAGCCGTTCGCCCTGCGGGGCGGCGAGCACCAGGTTCCCCGCGATGCAGAGCAGCGCCCGCACCTGTCCCTCGCCGGGCGTCTCGATCTCGTCCGCGAGGGTGGCGGTGGGCAGCTCGCCGTTGACCTCCGGCAGGCCCCGGACCCTGCTGTGCAGGCGCCCGGTGCGGAAGGGCTCGGCGGGACGGCGCGTGGCGTGCGGCGCCTCGCCGAAGAGGACGCCGCCGGGGCGGTCGAAGTTGCCGGTGACGATGTTCACGACGTCCACCAGCCAGCTCGTGAGCGTGCCGAACTCGGTGGTACAGGTGCCGAGCCGGCCGTAGACGGCGGCGCTGGGCGCCGCGGCCAGGTCGCGGGCGAGCCTGCGCACGGTCCGCGCCGGGATGCCGCAGGCGTCGGCGACCTCGTCGGCGCCGAACCCCTTCACGAGGCCGGGGAGTTCACCGAATCCGGCGAAGCCCTCGCCGGGGTCGGTCGCCAGGCCCTCGTCGAGCAGGGTGTGGACGATGCCGAGCAGCAGCAGGGCGTCGGTTCCCGGCCGGAGCGGGACGTGTTCGTCGGCGAGGTCGGCGGTGCGGGTCCGGCGCGGGTCGACCACGACGAGGCGCCCGCCCCGCGCCCGCAGGGCCTTGAGCCGTCCGGGCAGGTCCGCGACCGTCCACAGGCTCCCGTTGGACTCGGCCGGGTTGGCGCCGAGGACGAGCAGGTGATCGGTGCGGTCGATGTCGGGCAGCGGGAAGGCGAGCGGGTCGCCGTACATCCAGCCGCAGGCCACGCTCTTGGGCATGGTGTCGAGCGTGGTGGACGAGTAGATGTTCCGGGTGCCCAGCCGCTCCCGCAGCACCAGCATGTACAGCGGGAGCGCCAGGGTGTGGATGACGGGGTTGCCCATGTAGAGGGCCACGGCGTCGCGGCCGTACCGCTCGGTCGTGGCGCGCAGCCCGCGGTCCACGGCCTCGAAGGCCTCGTCCCAGCCGACCTCGTCGAAGCCGCCGTCGGGCCGGCGCAGCAGCGGTGCGGTCAGCCGGTCGGGGTCGCTGTCGAACCGGCCCAGCGACGCGCCCTTGGGGCAGATGTAGCCGTGGCTGAAGACGTCGTCCCGGTTGCCCCGCACCCTGGTCGTGCCGTCGTCCGACACGGTGACGCTCAGGCCGCAGGTGGCCTCGCACAATGGGCACACGCGTGCCGCGGTCCGACCCAATTCTGTCCCCCCGCACAGTTGATCGACTGCGCGCAATGAAACCAGACGGCCGAGCGTGCCGTATCCACTTCCGCCAAGAAACAGGGTGCCCGGCCCGCACTGGGACGGACCGGGGACCGTTCCGGGACGGACCGGCGATCATTCGGAGACGGACCGGCACCGTACGCAGGCGGGGCGGGCGGGGACCGTACTGGGACGGACCGGCACCGTACGCAGGCGGGCGAGGGCCGTACGGAGACGGGCCGGGTCCGTCCGTTACATGTTGATCATGTGTCCGGCCAGGCCGTGCACGGCCTCCTTGACCGCTTCGCCCAGCGTGGGGTGGGCGTGGACGTTGCGGGCGATCTCGTGGACGGTGAGGTCCCACTGCTGGGCCAGCGTCAGCTCGGGCAGCAGCTCGGTGACCTCCGGCCCGATGAGGTGGGCGCCGAGGAGTTCGCCGTGCGTGCCGTCGCTGACGATCTTCACGAAGCCGACGGGGTGTCCCAGGCCGTGGGCCTTGCCGTTGGCCGTGAACGGGAACTTGGCGACCTTGACGTCGAAGCCACGCTCGCGTGCCTGGGCCTCCGTCCAGCCGAAGCTGGCGATCTGCGGCTGGCAGTAGGTGGCCCGCGGGATCATGGTGTAGTCCAGCTCCATCGTCTCCGCGTCCGCGATGGTCTCGGCGGCCACGATGCCCATGGACTCGGCGGCGTGGGCCAGCATCAGCTTGGCCGTGACGTCCCCGATCGCGAAGATGTGCGGCGCGCTCGTACGGCAGCGCCCGTCGACGTCGATCGCGCCGCGCCCGGTGAGCCGGACCCCGGTGTTCTCCAGGCCGTAGCCCTTGACGTTCGGGGCGAAGCCGATGGCCTGGAGGACCTTGTCCGTCTCCAGGACCCGTCGCTCGCCGCCCTTGGCGACCGTCACCCGGACCCGCTCGCCGGAGTCGTCGATGCTCTCCACGGCGGTGCCCGTGAGGACCTCGATGCCGAGCTTGCGGTAGTGCTTGGCGAGTTCCTTGGAGATCTCCTCGTCCTCCAGCGGGACCATGCGGTCGAGGTACTCCACGATGGTCACGTCCACGCCGTAGCTGCGCAGCACGTACGCGAACTCGACGCCGATCGCGCCCGCTCCCGCGATGACGATGCTGCGGGGCAGGGTGTCGCTGAGGATCTGGCTCTCGTAGGTGACCACGCGCTCCGACAGGGAGGTGCCGGGCAGCAGCCGCGGAGTCGCACCGGCCGCGATGATGCAGTGCCCGAAGGTCACGGTCTCGCTGCGGCCGTCGGAGAGGGTCACCGCCATGGTGTGCGCGTCGGTGAAGGCGCCACGCCCGTCGAACTGGGTGATGGCGTTCTTCTTCATCAGATAGTGGACGCCCTTCACCCGCCCGTCGGCGACCTTGCGGCTGCGCTGGTAGGCCGCGGTGAAGTCGACGGAGACCTCGCCGCCGACGTTGATCCCGTAGGCCTTGGCCTCGTTCGTCACGAACTGCACCATCTCGGCGTTGCGCAGCAGCGCCTTGGAGGGGATGCATCCGACGTTGAGGCATACGCCGCCCCAGTAGCGTTCCTCGACCACGGCGACCGAGAGGCCGAGTTGCGCGCTCCGTACCGCGGCCGTGTAGCCGCCGGGTCCCGCGCCCAGAACAAGAACGTCAAAGTGTTGGCTCACAGGGGAACTGTCGCTCTGTCCGGTTGGGCATTCAACCGGGTCGGCGCGGCCACGGGCTGTGATGTTGCCCTCACCGCCCGGCCGGACCATCTGATGTGCCGGGTTATGTTCCTCTCTCGGCCGGTTCCGCACGCGGAATCCGCCACGTGGGACGGGGTGTACCCGGACGGGGCGGGTGCGGTGGGCGGCGGGGGCCGCCGGCCGCCGGCGGACCGGTCGACGGGGCGGGGCGTGGGCCGCGGAGCCGTGGCCTACGCTGGGCGGGTGACGACCCCGGAAGCTGAGCAGCCACGGCCCGAGGAGCGGCTGGAGCGGGCCGTGCGGACCGCCGAGCAGGCGTTGATCGAGTACGAGATCGCCGTGGAGACCTTCCGTGTCGAGGTCGAGAACTTCTCGCGGCTGCACGAGCAGAAGCTCGGCCCGATGTACGCACGCCTGGAGGAGCTGGACGCGCGGATCCTGGAGGCCAGGGCGGCCCGCAGCGGCGATCCCGGGGACCTGCGGCGCGCCGAGGAGGCGCGGGCGGGCCTGACGCCCGTCCCCGGCGTCGAGGAACTGCTGCACGGCTGGATGGACGCGGACGGACTGTTCCCCGAGGCCGCGGCGATGCTCACGGACCAGCCGGTGCGGCCGCCGCGGCGGGTCCGGCCCGGCGAGGGCGCCCGCAAGCTGTTCCGCGACCTCGTCCGCAAGGCGCACCCCGACCTGGCGCAGGAGGAGAAGGAACGCGCGCGGCGCGAGGAGTTCGTCACCCGCGTCAACGCCGCCTACGCCCGTGGTGACGAGGCCCTGCTGCGCGAGCTGGCCGAGGAGTGGGCCGCGGGCCCGAAGGTCGAGCGTGGTCCGAGCCGCGCCGAGGAACTGTACGCGCGCCTGGAGTGGCTCGCCGAGCGCAAGGACCTGCTCGCCGCGATCGCCAGGGAGCTGGAGGACAGCGCGATCGGCGCGATGCTGCGGCTCGCCCCCGACGACCCGGACGCGCTCCTCGACGAGATCGCCGGCCGGCTGACCGCCCAGCTCGCCGAGCGCGAGTCACAGTTGGCGGCGCTGCTCGACACGGCGTAGGTCCGGACACGGCCCGGGGGTCCGGTAGCGTCGGGGCATGCATTTCGGAGCTGGTGTGCCCACGGTCCAGGTCGGTGACCTCAAGGACGGCGATTTCCTGCTGGACGTCCGCGAGGACGACGAGTGGCGGGCCGGTCACGCCGAAGGGGCGCTGCACATCCCGATGAGTGACTTCGTGGCCCGCTACGGCGAGCTGACCGAGGCCGCGCCGCAGGACGGCACGGTGCATGTGATCTGCCGGTCCGGTGGCCGTTCGGCGCAGGTCACGACGTATCTGGTGCAGCAGGGCGTCGACGCGGTGAACGTGGCGGGCGGCATGCACGGCTGGCAGGCCGCGGGGCGTCCCGTCGTCACCGAAGACGGCCGGTCGGGCCACGTGCTGTAGGCGGCGCTTTCGCCCCTCACCTTCCGTGTGTGCCGTTCTCCGGCCGCGGAAGGATGCCCTCAAGTCGAGGAATGTCCGGTTCGGGTGTGATCGTGACCGACTGGGACGGGTGGCCGGGGGTGTGCCCGTCGGGTGCGCCTGAGTACCGTTCCGTGCGGGCGCCTGGCCGACGACGGACACCGGCGATGCCGCACGGTCCGCGGACAGGCGCGCCTGCGGACCGGACACGATCGGGGAACGGGGCGACATGGACGCGTACGACGGGGGAACGGACGGACGGCGGGAACCCGGCTCACCGGGCTCGCCGGGCTCTCCGGCGGAAGCGTCCGCGGTGGAGCCGCCCCCCACCGACATCACCGCGCTGTCGCTCGGCCACCGGATAGCCGTGGCGCTGGCGCTCGCCGTCGTCGCGATCGCCGTCTGCGTCCACCTCGGCATGTCCTTCCTGCACGTCGCGCCGGCGAACTCCGTCACCAGGCAGCACGGGCAGGCCATCGACGACTGGATCTACCCGGAGTTCGAGCAGAACTGGAAGCTGTTCGCGCCGAACCCGCTGCAGCAGAACATCGCCGTGCAGGTCCGCGCCGAGGTGCGCGCGGGCGACGGCGGCACGACGCGGACGACCGGCTGGTACGACCTGTCCGCGCAGGACGGCCGCGCGATCGACGGCAACCTGCTGCCGAGCCACACCCAGCAGAACGAGTTGCGCCGGGCCTGGGACTTCTTCACCGCCACGCACGGCACCGACAACCGCCCGGTGGGCCTGCGCGGCGCGCTGTCCGAGTCGTATCTCCGGCGCATCGTGATGCTCCGCCTCGACCGCGCGGACGTGGCCGGCCCCGGCGGCACCGTCGACCGCGTCCAGGTCCGGTCCCGCACCACGAACGTCCCGCCGCCGCCCTGGACGCGGGAGCGGATCTCGGCCAAACCGGTCTACCGGGTGCTCCCATGGTGGCCGGTGTTCACCGATGCCGAGTCCGGCACCGGCACCGGTGCTGATTCCGAGGCCGGTGCCGGGTCCGGTGCCGGTGACGCCGGGGCCCGCCGTCCCGGGGACGCCCGTCCTGACGGTGACGGCGACACGGCCTCCGTCCCGGCCGCCGCCCCGGCCGCTGGGAGGGCGCTGTGAACCGTCTCGCCCTGCACCTCTCCCACGGCATAGCCCGGGTCACCGGCGCCGCCCTCGGCCCGTACCAGACGGCCGTCGTCCGCATCGGCCTCAGTCTGACCTGGCTGCTGTTCCTGCTGCGTGAGCTGCCGCACCGGCACGAGCTGTACGGACCCGACGGCCCCTGGTCCTGGGAGCTGGCCCAGCAGCTCATCGGCTCGAACGGCGCGTTCACGGTCCTGATGTGGTCCGACGGCCGGGTGTGGTTCGAGGCCGTGTACGCGTTCGGCGTGCTGACCGGTGTGCTGCTGCTGCTCGGCTGGCGGACCCGCACCATGTCGGTGCTGTTCATGGTCGGGGTGCTGTCGCTGCAGAACCGCAGCATCTTCGTGGGCGACGGCGGCGACAACGTCCTGCACCTGATGTCCGTCTACCTGGTCTTCACGCGCTGTGCCCGGGTGTGGTCGCTGGACGAGCGGCGGGAGCGGCGCTTCCGGGACGCCCGCGCGCACGGTGACGCGGGCGAGGGGGCCGTGGACCGGGCCGGGCCCGTGCTGTGGAGCGTGCTCGGGTTCGTGCTGGCCGCCGTGACAGTGGCGGGCAAGCTCGGCGGCGATCCCTTCGTACCGGTCCTGATGTGGGGCGTGTGGCTCGCGCAGGCGGCGTGGTGGCTGGCCGGGCGGCGGCGGACCGGGCAGACACGCACCATGCTGGACGCCGTCGCCAACGTCGTGCACAACGGCGCCCTGTTCGTGATCATGGCCGAGGCGTGCCTGATCTACGCCACGGCCGGCTGGTACAAGATCCAGGGCTCGCGGTGGCAGGACGGCACCGCCGTCTACTACCCGCTGCACCTCGACTACTTCTCGCCCTGGCCCGCGCTCGGCGACCTGCTGACCGCCAGTTCCATGCTGCTGCTGCTGGTCACGTACGGCACGGTCATGGTGCAGGTCGCCTTCCCGTTCACGCTGTTCAACCGGCGGGTGAAGAACGTCCTGCTGGTGGCGATGATGACCGAGCACGCCGTGATCGCCGTCGTGCTGGGGCTGCCGTTCTTCTCCCTGGCGATGATCGCGGCGGACGCCGTGTTCCTGCCGACGCCGTTCCTGCGCCGCCTCGGCCGGTGGGCGGCACTCGTGCGGAAGGAGACGCTGCGGCGCGACGGCGACCGCCCGTCCCTGCCGTCGCAGCGCGCCGGGCGGGACCGGGACGCCGAGGCCGCGGACGGGAAGGGCGAGGGGCAGCCGCACGTAGGCTTTCGGGCATGACCGACCCCCGCCACGGTGACGACCCGCTGCGCGTCTGGCACCGGCTCGCCGCGACCGCCGTGCTGCTCGACGGCTTCCACGCCCTCAAGCACGCCGTGCGGTTCGGCGCCGAGGTGCCCGTGGCGGTCACCGCCGACCGGTCCGCCGCCCTCGCGCTCGCCGCGGACCTCGCGCCCGACGTCCTCGCCGTGCTCGACGGCCTGCTCGCCGAGGTGCCGGAGGCGACCTACCGGGCGCTGGTCCCGCGTCCGCACCCGACCGCCGTCGCCGCCCTGGCCGTACGGCCCTCCCGCGCCACGAATCTCGCGACGCTGGCCCACGCGCCCAGGGCGGCGCCCGTGGTGGTCCTCGACCAGCCGCGCAACCTCGGGAACGCGGGTGCCGTGATCCGGCTGGCCGCCGGGTTCGGCGCGACCGGCGTGGTCACCACCGGCACCCTCGACCCCTGGCACTCCACGGTGGTGCGCGGCGGGGCCGGGCTGCACTTCGCGACGGCCGTCGAGCGGCTGTCCGTCCCGGAACTCCCGCCGGGACCCGTCGTCGCCCTCGACCCCGAGGGCGACGACATCCGCGGGGTGAAGCTGCCGGACGACGCGCTGCTCGCGTTCGGCTCCGAGCGCAGCGGGCTCTCGGCCGACCTGCGCGCCCGCGCCGACCACCTGGTGGCCCTGCCGATGCGCCCCCAGATCTCCAGCTACAACCTCGCGACGAGCGTGGCCATGACGCTGGACCACTGGAGCGCCACGGGGGGCCAGGCCCTGCCCCGCGTTCTGTAGGACGCGGCCTCGGAGGGTGCCGCGTGTCTGTTGGGTGAGCCTGGGGGCGGCGTGCCGCGTGTCTGGGGGCGTGCGGCGTATGCGTTGGGTGCGCCTCGGGGGGTGCCGTGCGCCTGGGAGGCGGCGTGCTGCGCCTCCGTTGCCTGCCGCCCGCGCGGTGGCGACGGCTGCTGTCCCTCCCGTGGCACGCCCCCGCCACGGGGGGCGGTGTGTGCCACGCGTCTCCCGGACGTGCCCCGGGGGACATGACCCGCCTCCGTAGCCTGCCGCCCTCGGGGGCGTGGCGTGCCGCCCGGCCCCGGGACGCGCCGGGACGCGCCGCACCGGGGGTGCGTGGGGCGCTGTCCCGCCGACAGGGCGCGCCCCCGCGTCCTGTCGGCAGGCCCCGGCCCCACGTCCCGCAAGCACGCGAGCACGCGAGGCCGGCGCGCCCGGCCCGCGCCGCCGGGTCACACCTCCCCGCGGACCTCCACCACCCGGAAGCGGTTGGCGACGAAGG
>DASTDN010000010.1:0-6740 GCA_035710365.1 Streptomyces sp.
TGACCGGCGGGTGCCTCCGCCGGACCCCACGAGGCCCCGCCCGTACGGGCCCGCCGGACCCGACGGGCTCCGCCGGACATCCGGCCCCCGGCACACAGCCGAGCCGCTCCCGGCCACCGGACCCCACACGCTCCCCGGACCCGTACCCGTACCCGTCCCGGCCGTCGGCACCGGCTGCCGGACCCGGCGGGTCCGCGCCCCCGTCCCCCGATCCATCCCCCATCGCCTCATCGCCCATCGCCTTACGAGAGGAGCAACACCGTGCCCCAGCCGTCTCCCGCCCGGGAGGGCGCCGCGGTCTTCGGCAACGGCACCGCCGACAGCCGCGACCAGCACCGGTGTCTGGCCGCCGCGTACGACCCGGTGACCCTGCCCCGGCTGGCCGCCGCCGGGGTCGGCCCCGGCTGGCACTGTCTGGAGGTCGGCGCGGGCGGTGGCAGCATCGCGCGCTGGCTGGCGGAGCGGGTCGCGCCGGGCGGCTCCGTACTCGCCACCGACCGCGACATCCGTGACCTGGCCCCCGGCCCGGGGCTGGAGGTCGCCGCCCTCGACGTGGCGCGCGACCCGCTCCCGGAGTCGGCGTACGACCTGGTGGTGGCGCGGCTGGTCCTCCAGCACGTGCCGTCCCGGGACGCCGTCCTGGCCAAGCTGGTGCGCTCGCTCGCACCGGGCGGGCTGCTGCAGATCGACGAGATCGACGCCTCCTACGAACCGCCGCTGCTCACGCCGGACGCGCGGGCCGAGGCGCTGTACGTGCGGTTCCTGGAGGCCAAGTCGGGGGCCCTGCGCGCCGCGGGCGGCGACCCGGGCTGGGCCCGCAAGGCACCGGCCGCGATGCGGGCGGCGGGGCTCACCGGTGTCGACGTCCGGCTCCACATCGGCGTACGGCACGCCCGGGACCCCGGACTGGGCCTTCAGATGAACCACACCCGCAATCTGCGGGACCGGCTCAAGGAGCAGGGCATGACCGACGACGAACTGGACGCGGTGGAGAAGGTGATGCGGGACCCGGCGTTCCGCGCCGCCTCCAGCGTCTTCTACTCGGTGCAGGGCCGCCGGCCCGCCGGGACCCGGCCGGCCGGGGGCCGGGCGTGACGCGGCAGGTGCGGGCCCGGACCCGCCCCGCCGTCGCCGCCGCGGTCGCGGACCGGCTGCTGCGGCAGACCGCCGACGCCCTGCCCGACGGGGCGGGCCCGGAAGCGGAACGGCTCGTCGTCGACTGGGCGGGCCCGGTCGACGCCGCCCTGCCGGACGAACGGGCCGTGCAGGCGGCCTGCGGTCTGATGCACGTGCACGGCCGGGCCACGGGCGGGCCCGCCCCGCTGGCCGTCGACTACGCCTCGGCCGTGACGGGGGTGCTCGCCGCGCTGGGCGCCACCGCCCTGCACATCGGCCGGGCCCGGGGCCTGGAGCTGCGCGAGGTGCGGACCTCGGTGGCGCAGGGGGCGCTGCTGTCGGTCGGCCAGTACCTCGCCGCGGCGACGGCCGTCCGCGCCCCGTCCGAACCGGAACTGCCCGCGGGGCACGCCGAGAGCGGGCTGGCGACCCTGGTCGCGTCCGACGGTGTCCGGGTGGAGATCGAGACCCTCGACCCCGACGCGTGGCGCGAGTTCTGGGTCCGGCTGGGCGTGGCGCCCGGGACGGCGGGGCGCGGCTGGCTGCCGTTCCAGCAGCGGTTCGCCACCGGCGCCTGCCCGCTGCCGGAGGACCTGCGGCGGGCGGCGCGCGAGCGTACGTCCGAGGAACTGCGGGCCGCCGCGCGGCACGCGGGGATCAGCCTCCTCGCGGTGCGCTCGGACCCGGCACCGGCCGCGTACCCCGAGCCCTGGCAGCTCCTCCTCAACCCTGCCCCCGGTACGGGGGGCGCGGAGGGCGCGGGCCTCAGACCCCCCGGCGCCGACGCCTTCCTCCCGCTGGCCGGGATCCGCGTGGTGGAGTCCACGCGCCGGGTGCAGGGGCCGCTCGCCGGGCACGTCCTGCGGATGCTGGGCGCCGACGTCGTGCGGATCGAGCCGCCCGACGGTGATCCGATGCGCTGGCTCCCGCCGCTGGCGGGCGACTGCTCGGCCCGCTTCCTGGCACTGAACGCGGGCAAGCCCGTCGTCGAGGCCGACCTCACCACCGCGCAGGACCGTGCCGGTGTCCGCGCCCTCATCGCCGAGGCGGACGTCTTCCTGCACAACTGGGCGCCGGGCCGGGCCGCCCGCTTCGGGCTGTCCGCCGCCGCCATGCTGCCCGCCCAGCCCTCCCTGGTGTACGCGTGGGCGTCCGGCTTCGGGGACTCCTTCGGGGACCGGCCGCCGACCGGCACCGACTATCTCGCCCAGGTGCACAGCGGGCTTCCCGCCGCCGTACGGCCCGCCGACGAGCCCCCCGCGCCGTCCCTGATGACCCTCACCGACGTGCTGGGCGGGCTGGTGTGCGCCCAGGGCGTGCTGAGCGCGCTGGCGGTCCGTCAGGCGACCGGGCGGGGCAGCCGCGTGCAGTCCAGCCTGCTCTCCGCGGGCGCCCTGGTCCCCCGCCCGGCGCACCGGGTCCCTTTCACGCCCCTGGACCGGCCGCTGCGCACGGCGGACGGCCACCTGTACCTCGGCCCCGGCGCCCGGCGGCTCCCCGAGCGGGTGTGCCGGCTGCTGGACACCCCGTCCGTGGACGGCGTCGCGGCGCGCTTCGCGCTGCGCACGACGCAGGACTGGCGGGCGCGGCTGGCGGAGGCCGGGCTGACGGCGACCCCCGTGCTGACGGACCTGGCCGGTCTGACCCGTGACGCCGCCTTCCGCGACGCCGTCGCGCCGCCGGACCCGTTCGACGAGTACGCCCGCCCGTGCACCCCGTGGGAGTTCGTATGACCACCGCCCCGCACCGCGTCCCGGCCCCGGCGGCGGGGGCCGGACAGCCGGTGTGGACCTCGCGCGCCGGTCTGCCCTTCCCCGACCTCGTGCCCCGCGCCCTGCGGCGTGCCTGGGTGGCCGAGGGGCTGTGCCCGGACACCGACCTGTACGGCCTGTTCGACGCCCACGTCCGGGCTCACCCGGACCGCGCGGCGCTGGTCGACGACGCCGGGGAGCTGTCGTACGCAGGCCTCGGCGCCGAAGTGCGCCGCCTCGCCGCCCTGTTCGGCGGGGCGGGCCTCGGGGCCCGGGACGTGGTCGCGCTGCGGCTGCCCAACGGCCGGGACGCGGTGGCCGCGGAACTCGCCGTGTACGCCATCGGCGCCGTGGCCCTCCCCCTCCCCCCGGGCGGCGACGACCGTGACCTGCGGGCGCTGCTCACCCGGTCCCGGGCCCGCGGCGCCGTCCTCGCCGGGGCCGCCGGGACGCGGGCCGTCGCCGGCCTCCCCCACCTCGCGGCGGTGTTCGTGCCCGGACCGGGCGGGGCGGCCGTGCGCGGCCTGCACCCTCCGCACGGCGCGCACCGGGCGGCCGCCGGGCCCGAGTGGCGGCCCGGGCCCGCCGATCCGTACGGCCCCGCCCGCATCCTGGTGTCCTCCGGCACCGAGGCCGAGCCGAAGATGGTCGCCTACAGCCACCACGCCCTGGCGGGCGGCCGGGCCCGCTGGGTCCGGGCGCTGCACCCGGACCCCGGGGCGGTGCCCCGCCACCTGGTGCTCGTCCCCCTGGCCTCGTCCTTCGGGTCCCTCGGCACGCCCGTCACCCTCGCGGCCGTCGGCGGCACGCTGATCGTGCAGTCCGCGTTCGACGCGGAGGGCGCGCTGCGGCTGGTCACCGGGCACCGGCCCACGCACCTGTTCGGGGTGCCCACGATGCTGCGCCGGATCGCCGACCTGCCGCGCCTGCCCGGCGAGGACACCTCGTCGCTGCTGGCCGTCGTCTCCAGCGGCGCGGCCCTGCCCCCGGCCACCGCGGAGGCCTGCCGCAGGCGCTTCGCCCGGCCGGTGGTGACCGTCTACGGCTCCTCCGACGGCGTGAACTGCCACACGGCGGGCGAGCGGCTCCCGCCCGGCGACAGCGCCGGCACCCCCGATCCGGCCGTCGCCCGCATCCGGCTCACCGACGCCGACGGCGCCCCCCTGCCCGCCGGCCGCGCGGGCTCCGTCGGGCAGATCGAGGCCAGGGGCCCGATGACCCCCCTGTGCTACGTGGGCGCGCCCGGCCTGGACGCCCGCTACCGCACGCCCGACGGCTGGGTGCGCACCGGGGACCTGGGCCGGCTGGACGAGCACGGCAGGCTGCACGTCCTGGGGCGGCTCAAGCGGGTGGCGATCCGGGGCGGCCTCAACATCAGCCTTGCCGAGGTCGAACGCGAACTCGCCGCGCATCCGGCGGTCGCCGAGGCGGTGTGCGTGCCCCTCCCGGACGCCGACCTCGGTGAACGGCTGTGCGCCTGCGTCCGGCCGGTCCCGGGCGCCGCCGCGCCCGCCCTCGCCGACCTCACCGCCCACCTCCTGGCCCGCGGCCTGTCCCGCCGCAAACACCCCGAACACCTGCTGGTGGTGGAGGAGATGCCGCTCGGCCCGACGGGCAAGATCTGCCACCGCACCCTGGCGGCGCGGGCGGCCGGCCGCCGGTGACGGCGACCGAGACCCGGCCGCGCCCGAGGCGGTGACGGCGACTTCGCGGGTGCGAGGCGGCGACGTCGCGGGTGCGGCCCGGTGCCGGTGTCGTCCCGCCCGGGCGGCCGACGCGGCGTGCCCGGCCCGGGACGGGCAGCCCGCACGACGTACGCGGCCCGGGCGGAAGGCCCAGGGAGCACAGCCCGGGGCCGCCGGTCGCGGGAGCCGGGCGGCGTGCTCAGGCAGAGGCGAACAACTCGCGCCACGCGCCCGGCCCAGGGCGAACGCCCCGCCCGACGCGCCCCCAGGGCGCCCGGCCCGTGGCCACCGGTCCCGGACCGCTCGCCACCCGCTGCGGCGCCACGGCGGTCCCGGGGCGGCCGGATCGCGGTGGGGTACCCGCCGCCCGCCCCCGGGGTGTGACCGGCACCCGCCGGTGGCGATTGCGGCGCGTGGCCGGCCGGGGGGCGGACCGCCCTACGGCAGCAGCGCGAAGCCGTCCAGTTCGATCACGGCCTGCTCGTCCCAGAGGCGTACGACCTCCACGACCGCCATGGCCGGGTAGTCACGGCCCGCCAGCTCCCGCCACACGCGGCCGAGTTCGCGGGCGTGGGTGCGGTAGGCGGCGACATCGGTGGTGTACACGGTGACGCGGGCGAGGTCGGCCGGGGTGCCGCCCGCGGCGCGCAGCGCGGTGAGGAGGTTGCCGAGCGCGCGGGTGAACTGCTCGGGGAGCGTCGCGCCCACCACCGTGCCGTCGCCGTCGAGCGCGGTCTGCCCGGCGAGGAAGACGACGCGGCTGCCGGTGGCGACGACGGCGTGGGAGAAGCCGGTGGGCGGGGACAGACCGGGCGGGTTGACGCGTTCGGTGGTCACGGTGTGTCCTCCCCCTGGCCCGCGGTCCCGGGCAGTTCCTTGTACAGCTCCTTGGCGACGATGCCGCGCTGCACCTCGGTGGCGCCCTCGTAGACGCGGGGCGCGCGGACCTCGCGGTAGAGGTGTTCGAGGAGGTGGCCGCGGCGCAGGGCGCGGGCCCCGTGCAGTTGGACGGCGGCGTCGACGACGTACTGCGCGGTCTCGGTGGCGAGGAGTTTCGCCATGGCGGCCCGCTTGGGGACGTCGGGGGCGCCCGTGTCGTACGCCGTGGCCGCCGCGTACACCATGAGGCGGGCGGCGTCGGTGCGCAGCGCCATCTCGGCGACCTGGTGGGCGACGGTCTGGAGGTCGCTCAGCTTCCCGCCGAAGGCGTCCCGGCGGGCGGTGTGGTCGAGGGTGGCGTCCAGGGCGGCCTGGGCCATGCCGACGGCGAAGGCGCCGACGCTGGGGCGGAATAGGTTGAGGGTGCCCAGGGCGACGCGGAAGCCGTGGTCCGGGCGGCCGAGGACGTCGGCGGCGGTGACCGGTACGGCGTCGAAGGCCAGGGCGCCCATGGGGTGCGGGGAGAGCATGTCGAGGGCGGTGCCGGTGAGGCCGGGGCGGTCGGCCGGCACCAGGAAGGCGGTGATGCCGCGGGAGCCGGCGCCGGGCGTGGTGCGCGCGAAGACGGTGTAGAAGTCGGCCTCGGGGGCGTTGGAGATCCAGCACTTCTCGCCGGTCAGGCGCCAGCGGGCGGGCCCGTCGGCCTCGGCCGGCAGGGGCGGGGAACCGGCGGAACCGGCCGTGCCCACCGGGTCCGTCGTGCCCGCCGGGTCCACCGGGTCCGCGCGCAGGGCGAGGGCCGCCGCGTCGGAGCCCGCGCCCGGCTCGCTCAGCGCGAACGCCGCGACCGCCGTGCCGTCGCTCACCCGGGGCAGCCAGCGGGCGCGCTGCGCCGCGGTGCCGTGCGCGTGGACGGGGTGGGCCCCCAGGCCCTGGAGGGCGAGGGCGGTCTCGGCCTCCGTGCAGGCGTGGGCGAGGGACTCCCGCATCAGGCACAGCTCCAGCGCGCCCGAGGTGAACAGGCGGCCGAGCAGGCCGAGGGCGCCCAGTTCGGCGACCAGGGGGCGGTTGACGCGGCCCGGCTCGCCCCGCTCCGCGAGCGGGCGCAGCCGCCGTGCGGCCAGGTCGCGCAGTTCGGCGCGCCAGGCCGTGTGGTCCGGGTCGAGCGAGAACGCGGTCATTCCCGTGCCCTTCCGGTCGCTGCCGTCCCGCCGCCTCGTCGCCGCCGGGACCCCGAGGTTATCGCGAACCGTTGACTGTCGTCACCAACACGATACGCTCCTGATGCGAGCCCACCACCACACAGGGG
>DASTDN010000011.1:0-3856 GCA_035710365.1 Streptomyces sp.
TGGTCGCCGGCGGCGCACTGGAGATCACCTGGCACTACAGCGACCAGGTGCACGACGAGGACACCGTCCGCGCCCTCGCCGACGGCATGACCCGCGCCCTCACCGACATCACCGAGCACTGCGCCCGCCCCGGCGCGGGCGGACGCACCCCGTCCGACTTCCCCCTGGCCCGCCTCGGCCAGGACCGCCTGGACCGGCTCGCCGGCGACGGGCGGGACGTCGAGGACATCCTGCCGCTGACCCCGCTCCAGGAGGGCATGCTCTTCCACCGGCTGGTCGGCGGCCCCGACGACGTCTACGTCGACCAGGCGGCCCTGCTGCTGGACGGCGTCGCCGACCCGCACGCCCTCGCCGTGGCCTGGCAGCACGTCACCGACCGCACGCCCGCCCTGCGCACCTGCGTGGTCTGGGAGGACGTACCGGTGCCCCTCCAGGTCGTGCGCCGGGACGTGCGGGTCCCCGTCACCCACCTCGACTGGCGCGACCTCGGCGAGGCCGAGCGCGACCGGCGCCTGGCCCGCCTGCGGGACGAGGACCTGGCCCGCGGCATCGACCTCGCCGCCGCGCCGCTGATGCGGCTGACCCTGGTCCGGCTGCCCGACGCGCGACTGCACCTGCTGTGGACCTCCCACCACCTGATCCTGGACGGCTGGAGCCTGGCCCAGGTATTGACCGAGGTGTGCGAGGAGTACGCGGCGCTCACCGCCGGCACCGCGTCCCGGCCGCCCGTGCGGCGTCCCTTCGGCGACTACGTGCGCTGGCTCGCCGGCCAGGAGCCGGACGCCGCACGCGCCCACTGGCACGGCGTCCTCGCCGGCTTCACCACCCCCACCCCGCTGCCCGCCGACCGCCCCCCGCGCGAGGCCCACCTGACCCGCTCCGCCGGAGTCCACACGGCCGGCCTGACCGACGGGACCTCGGCCCGCCTCGCCCGCACCGCGCGCGACGCCGGACTCACCCTCAACACGGTCGTGCAGGGCGCCTGGGCGCTGCTGCTGGCCCGGTACGGCGCCGAGGACGACGTGGTGTTCGGCACCACCGTCTCCGGCCGGCCCGACGCCCTGCCCGGCGTCGAGTCGATGGTCGGCATGTTCATCAACACCGTGCCCACCCGCGTCCGCGTCGACCGCACCCGCACGGCCGGCGCCTGGCTGCGGGAACTGCAGGACGCCCAGGCCGAGTCGCGGCGGTTCGCGGCCGTGTCCCTGGCCGAACTGACCCAGCTCAGCGACGTGCCGTCCGGCAGCCCGCTCTTCCACAGCATCGTCGCCTTCGAGAACTACCCCTTCGACGAGGCCCGCACCGCCGGCTCCGGAGTGCGCCTGGCCGGGGTGACCTCCCGCGACGCCACCAACTACCCCCTCGTCCTGCGCGCCCACCACGGCGAACGCCTCGGCTTCGACCTCGCCTACGACCCCGCCCTGTTCGACGCCCCGACCGTGCGCTCGCTCGCCGACCGGCTGTGCCTGCTGCTCACCGAACTGGCCGACGGCACCGAACGCCCGCTGCGCGACCTGGCCTGGACGACGGCCGAGGAACGGCGGCGGATGCTCACCGACTGGAACGGCACCGAAGAGGGACGCCCCGCACAGACCCTGACCGACCTGTTCGAGGCGCAGGCCGCCCGCACCCCCCACGCCGTCGCCGTCACCTGCGGCGGCGAGCACCTGGACTACGCGACACTCGACGCCCGGGCCGGCCGGCTCGCGCACCGGCTCGCCGAACACGGTGCCGCACCCGAGCGGTTCGTCGCCCTCGCCCTGCCCCGCTCCTGCGACCAGGTGGTCGCGGTCCTGGCCGTACTGAAGACCGGCGCCGCCTACCTGCCGATCGACCCGCAGTCACCCGCCGAACGCCTCGGGCACCTCCTCGCCGACGCCGCCCCCGTGACGCTGGTGACCACCACCGCCACCGCACCCCGCGCCGACGGCACCGGTGTGCCCGTCCTCCTCCTCGACGACCCGGACACCGCGGCCGACCTCGCCCGGCGCCCCGCCACCGGCCCCGCCCCGGCCCGCCGGCCACTGCCCCTGAGCCCCGCCTACGCCATCTACACCTCCGGCTCCACCGGCCGCCCCAAGGGCGTGGTGGTCCCGCACGCCAACGTGGTGCGGCTGTTCACCCGCACCGCCCACTGGTTCGGCTTCGGCCCCGACGACGTGTGGACGCTGTTCCACTCCTACGCCTTCGACTTCTCCGTGTGGGAACTGTGGGGCCCGCTGCTGCACGGCGGCCGGCTCGTGGTCGTGCCCGACGAGACCGCCCGCTCCCCGGAGGACTTCCTGCGCCTGCTGGCGGACGAGAAGGTCACCGTCCTCAACCAGACGCCCTCCGCGTTCTACCCCCTGATCCGCGCCGACGCCGAACACCCCGCGACCGGCGCCCGCCTCGCACTGCGCACGGTCGTCTTCGGCGGCGAGGCCCTGGACGTCACCCGGCTCGCCGACTGGTGGGCCCGCCACCCGGCCGGCGCCCCGCGCCTGGTCAACATGTACGGCATCACCGAGACCACCGTGCACGTCACCCACGCCCCCCTCGACCCCGTCACCGCCGCCGACGGCCCCGCGAGCCCCATCGGCACGCCCGTCCCCGACCTGCGGACGTACGTGCTCGACCCGGACCTGGCACCCCTGCCGCCGGGCGCGACGGGCGAACTGTACGTGGCGGGCGAGGGACTGGCCCGCGGCTACCTGGGCCGCCCCGGCCTGACCGCCACCCGCTTCCTCGCCGACCCCTTCGGCCCCGCCGGCAGCCGCATGTACCGCACCGGCGACCGGGCCAGGTGGCGGGCCGACGGCACCCTCGAATACCTGGGCCGCGCCGACGCCCAGGTGAAGATCCGCGGCTACCGCATCGAACCCGGCGAGATCGAGGCGGCCCTGCACACCCACCCCGGCGTCGCCGAGGCCGCGGCAGGCGTCTTCGAGGACGACTCCCTCACCCGCCGGCTCGTGGCGCACGTCGTCGGCTCCGGCGGCGCGGCCCCCTCCGCCGCCGAACTGCGCGCCCACCTGGAACGGCTGCTGCCCGCCCACATGGTGCCCGCCGCGTACGTGCCCATGGACGCGCTGCCGCTCACCGTCAACGGCAAACTCGACCGGCGCGCCCTGCCCGCGCCCGGACCCGACGGCTACGCCGCGGGCCCCGACCGCACACCGCCGAGCACCCCCGCCGAACGCCTCGTCGCCGCCGCCTGGGCGGACGTCCTCGGCGTCCGCGACGTGCACGCCGGGGACGACTTCTTCGCCCTCGGCGGAGACTCCATCCTCGCCGTCCGCGTCACCGCCCGGCTGCGCGCCGCGTTCGGCCCCGGCGTCTCCCCGCGGCTGCTGTTCACCCGGCCCACCGTCTCCGCCCTCGCCGCCGAACTGGGCGAACCGGCCGGCGACACCCCCGCACCCCCGGCCGACGCGATACCGGCGACCGACCCGCACACCCCGGCGCCGCTGTCGTACGCCCAGCAGCGCCTGTGGTTCCTCGACCGCTTCGAGCCCGGCAGCACCGAGTACACGACCCTGTCCGTGCTGCGACTGCGCGGGCCGCTCGACGTGAGCGCCCTGCGGACCGCGCTGGACGGCCTGGTCGCCCGGCACGAGGCGCTGCGCACCACCTTCACCGAACAGGACGGACAGGCCCGCCAGGTGGCACACCCGCCCCACCCGGTCGAGCTGCCCGTCGACGACCTCACCACCGCCCCCGGCGCCCGGACGGCACTCCGGACACTGCTGGAACGCGAGGCCGGCACCCCCTTCGACCTGGCGGCCGGACCGCTGCTGCGCGCCCGGCTGGCCCGCACGGCCGACGACGAGCACGTCCTCGTCCTCGCCGTCCACCACATCGTCACCGACGGCTGGTC
>DASTDN010000012.1:0-5148 GCA_035710365.1 Streptomyces sp.
AACCGTGCTGTGATCGTGAACACCGTGTCGCGCGGCGCCGTAGTGCTGGATACTGCGGGCAGCCGCCCCCGGTGACCGGTGCCGGACGCGGTGAGCTGGAGGGGACGGTTCGCGTGAGCGAGATACCAGCGAAGGCCACGGGATCCAAGGACCCGGCGGGCGGCGCGAGGGTGCGGGCCGCCGACGGCCTCTCCTTGGCAGATGCACCTACCGGCGGTGCCCTGTGGCAGAGCAGCCCGCCCGGCTCGATGTACGACTACATCCAGGTCGCCTCCTTCTCCATCGGCCCCGACGGACTCATCGACCAGTGGGGCCTGCGCGCCGAACAGATCTTCGGCATCCCCGCCGAGCGAGCCGTCGGCCTGGACCCCGTCGAGGCGTTCGTCGACCCGCACCGGCGCGCCGACGGCCAGCGCAAGATGTCCGAGATCCTCGACGGCCGCGAATGGACCGGAGTCGTCCCCTTCAGGACCCCGGCCACCGGCACCGGGCGCCGCGGACACCAGGAGGGCCTCGCCGAGGTGTACGTCATGCCGACGCGCACCGAGGACGGCCAGCGGGCCGCCGTCTGCATCGTCGTCGACGTCCGCACCCTGCGCCGCATCGAGACCGACCTCGCCGCCTCGCAGGCGATATTCGGTCAATCTCCCTTCGGCTTCCTGCTCCTCGACACCGATCTCAGGGTGCGCCGCGCGAACGAACGGTTCGCCTCCGTCTTCGGCGGCACCCCCCGCGACCACCGCGGGCGCGGCGTCCACGACTATCTGCAGCGCGGCGAGGCCGAGCGGGTCGCAGCGACCCTGCGCCGCGTCCTGGAGAGCGGCGAGTCCATCACGGACATGCACGTCACCGGCTTCGTGCCGGGCTCCGACGAACGCCGCCACTGGTCCGTCAACCTCTACCGCGTGCACAGCGGCACCGGCCGCCCCATCGGCGTCGCCTGGGTCGGCACCGACATCACCTCCCGCCGCGCCGCCGCCCGCGAGGCCGCCGCCGCCCGGCGCAACCTCGCCCTGCTCAACGAGGCCGGCGCCCGCATAGGGAACTCCCTCGACCTGGAGACCACCGCCCGCGAGCTCCTCGACGTCGTCGTCCCCGGCTTCTGCGACCTCGCCACCGTCGACCTCTACCAGGGCCTCCTGGCCGGCGACGGAACACCCTCCGGATTCGCCGACGGCAGCGCCGAACTGCGCCGGGTCGCCTACGCCAGCGCCGTCTCCGACGGGCCCTTCGGCGGCCGGTGCGACCCGGTGGCCGTCGGCGCCGTCCACCACTACCCCTTCAACTCGCCCTGCGCGGACGCCCTGCGCACCGCCCGCCCCCGCCACGTCCTCGGCGAGGACGGCGGCCTCGTGCAGTCCACGCTCGCCGTCCCGATGGTCGCGCACGACACGGTCGTGGGACTCGCCCAGTTCGCCCGCACCAAGGGCAGCGAACCGTTCGGCGACCGCGACCGCGACCTCGCCGTGGAACTCGCCGCGCGCGCCGCCGTCTGCATCGACAACGCCCGCCTCTACCGCCGCGAGCACGAACGCGCGCTGATACTGCAGCGGTCCCTGCTCCCGCCCGGCGACCCGGAGGCCTCCGGCCTCGACATCGCCTGCCGCTACCTGCCCGGCAGCGCCTCCACGGGCCGGCCCAGCGAGGTCGGCGGCGACTGGTTCGACGTCCTCGAACTGCCCGGCCACCGCACCGCCCTCGTCGTCGGCGACGTCATGGGCCGCGGCCTGCGCGCCGCCGTCGCCATGGGTGAACTGCGCACCGCCGTGCGCACCCTGGCCCTGCTGGACCTGGAACCGGCCGAGGTCCTCTCCCAGCTCGACGAGATCGCCCGCGGCCTCGGCGCGCCCGGCGGCATCCAGCAGGCCACCCGCGCCGCCCGGCGCCCCCGCGAGGCCGACCTGTCCGAGGTCTACCTCGCGACCTGCGTCTACGCCGTCTACGACTCCGTCACCCGCCGCTGCACCTTCGCCAACGCCGGCCACCTGCCGCCCGTCCTCGTCGAACCCGGCGAGCCCGCACTGATGCTGGACGTACCGCCGGGCATGCCGCTCGGGGTGGGCGGGGAACCCTTCGAGGAGGTCGAGGTCGACCTTCCCGAGGGCGCGCTGCTCGCCCTCTACACCGACGGCCTGGTCGAGTCCCGCGACCATCCGCTGGACGAGGGACTCCAGGCCTTCGTGGGAGCGCTCACCGACCCCACCCAGCCCCTGGAGGACGTCTGCGACCACGTCCTCAACACCCTCGACACCCACCACGGCGAGGACGACATCGCCCTGCTGATGGCCCGGGTGCAGGGCCTGCCCACCGATTCCGTCGGCGACTGGACGCTGCCGCGCGAACCGCGCAGCGTGGGCCGCGCCCGCGAGTACGCGCGCCGGCAACTGCTGCGCTGGGACCTGGAACTGCTGGTCGACACGACGGAACTGCTGGTCAGTGAGCTGGTCACCAACGCCCTGCGGTACGGGGAGGGCGAGATCCGGCTGCGCCTGCTGCTGGACCGCACCCTGGTCTGCGAGGTCTGGGACTCCGGCCTGGTCCAGCCGCGCCGCCGCCGCGCCCGCGACACCGACGAGGGAGGCCGCGGCCTTCAGCTCGTCGGCCTGCTCAGCGCGGCCTGGGGCTCGCGCCGCACCCCCCGCGGCAAGACCGTGTGGTTCGAACTGGCGCTGCCGGACGGCGAGAACGGCGTGGCCGACCCGGCGGAGGCCCTGCTCAGCCTGTTCTGACCGGCCCCCGCCCGGTCACCGGTGCGGCCCGCGCGGCTCAGGTGTCGTACTCGCCGACCCAGGACCGCCTCAGCAGGGCACGCGGAATGTACGGGGACTCCACGTCGACGGGCAGGTCGGCGTCGTAGGCCATGCAGGCGATCGCGAGGGGGGCGAGCGCGACGAGGCCCTCGCCGCTCAGGGACCGCGCCTCGTTCGCCGTCCAGTACTCCTTGTGCCAGGTCAGGGCGTCGGCGAGCGCCGCGTTGAACGCTTCGGCCTCGCGGCGCAGATAGCGCTGGAACAGGTCGAGAGGCGGGTAGAGGATCTTCAGCATCAGCTCCGGGCCCGCGATGCGCGCCGCCTCGGGACTGGTGCCGTCGACGGCCGCGACCAGGGTGTCCCACACCGCCTCGCGCCCGAACCACAGGTTCTGCAGCGTCTCCACCCACGCGTACACGTACGCGTCGAACTCGGCGCCGGACTCGCGCAGGAAGGACACCGGTACCTGTGCCAGGCGGTTGACCCGCTCGTTGTCCCGGCAGATCACCGCCAGGTAGAAGGAGGTCAGCCAGTTCCCCGCGTGCAGGTGCTCCTCCGGGCCCGTCGCGGGGAGCTCACGGACCTCGCCCCTGCTGCCGATGCGGCACGGCACGGGCCCCTCCCCGGCGGTGCCGGCGGCGAACAGCGCGCTGCCAGTCTGCATCGCCGTCACCCAGGCCTCCCACGTCGGGAACTCGCCCGCCATGGGGTCGGTCAGGCAGCGCCACTTCGCGAGGTTGAGGGTGCCGGCCAGGGCCTCGTAGCGGTCGTCCTCGGAGGTCTCCAGGTGGTCGAGCACGTCCTGGGTGCCCTTGATGATCGGGGCCATGAGCTCGACCGCGTTGTCGGTGCGGAACTCGTGGCGGTCAATACGGATGGCCACTTGCACTCCTCGGGCTAGACCTTCAAATGCTCGATGGTGGCACCAGCGTAGGAGACGCCGGGATTGTCGCCGGCCTTCACCAGGACGTACTTCAGCTTGCCCTCCCTGAGCGCGGCGCGGAGGTTCGAGGCGATCTCCGCGTCCCGGCCACCGCGGCTCGTCATCTCCGCGAGGATCGTCCGGATGTACGGGCGGGTGCCCTGCTTGACCCGCATGCCCTGGGCGCCGCCGTCGTGCGCGGCCGGGTTCGCCGGGTCCGGGTCGGCCTTGCCCTGCCGCCAGTCGAGGTCGCCCGAGGGGGCCTTCGACTCGACTATGACGTAGTCCCCGTCGTCACCGAGCCGGTAGACGTCGTCGAACATGTTGGCGCCGTTGGGCGTCTTCGGCAGCGCGACGCGCTCCGCCCCCGGGAACTCCCTCGGGACGACGTGGTGCCGGGCCGCCGTCTCGCCGAGCCGCTCCGACAGCTTGCTGTTGTTGGGGACGTCCCGCAGATGGGCGTTGTACGCCTCCCTCGCCCGCGCGAGTTCCTCGCCGTTCGCGGCCGACGGGGTGTCGTCGAAGTGCTTCTCCGCGTTCATCAGGTCCACCGACAGCCTGCGGTTGCGGGCCGCCTCGTCGAGGTGGGGCAGGCTGCCCGCGGGGGCCGTGTCCCGGCCGAGGTGACTCGGGTTGAACCGGACCTCGGACGGTCCGCTCGGCAGGTTGTGCTTGGCGATCCAGTTCCCGTTGGCGTCCTTGGTGAGAATGGGCAGCTCCACCCCGTCCACGATGCGCTCGGCGCTCCTGCGGCGGCCGATCTCGTCGTAGTGCTCCGCGAACCACTCGGGATCGGTGTTGGCCTTGTGGACGTGCTCTTCCTGGATCTGCCCGCGTTCCTCGACGCTGATCTCGCGTCCGCCGTGACCTGGGGCTTCGTCCGCCCGGTGGGCGGGGCCGGCCGCGTCGTCGCCGAGGCCGCCCGCGCCGTGGGCCGCCTCGTCACCCGGCCCGAACGGGTCGTCGAGGCCGCCGCCAGGAGGCAGGTCGGACCCCGGGCCCGTCCCACCGGGGCCGTCGGAGTGACCACTGGGACCACCGGGGTGGCCGCCGGGGCCGTCGGAGTGGCCGCCGCCCGGGAGGCGGTCGGCCGTGCCGGGGCCGGCGGGGACCGCGTTGTCCGCGGCGCCGGCCGGTCCCGCCGGGGCGTGGGTGTCGACGCTGTTGGCCGGGAGGTGGTCGGCGGTGCCGCCGGGTCCTTCGGTGTGGCCGGGGGGTGTGCCGGGGTCGTCTGTGAGCCGTCCCGTGTCCGTGAGGCCGTCGTCGCCGAGGCGGATGACCCCGCCCGCGTCACCGGCGGTGTGGGTACCCGCGCCCACGAGTGCCGGTTCCCGCACCGGAGTGTCCACCCGGGGACCGTCCGCGCCCGGCCCCCGGGGCGTGGCGGGGGGCTGGTCGACGATGTCGCCGGGGCCGTCGGCGGTGTGCTGCAGGGGGGTGCCGCGGCTGTCCAGGAGGTTGCCGTCGGGGTCCATG
>DASTDN010000013.1:0-10268 GCA_035710365.1 Streptomyces sp.
CACGCGGTCCAGGCGGGCCACGGAACCGAGCTGCGCCCCGGCGTGGACGTAGTGGGTGAGCAGCCGTCCCGCGGAGGCGAGGACGCCGGGGCCGATGTCGCAGGACGCCAACTGCCGGAGCTGCCGGGCGAGGACGGCGACACCGAGCGGCGGCAGCTCCGGGCGGAACAGGGCGATCCGGTCGCTCTCCAGCAGCCGGCGGACGGTGCGCAGGCGCCGGTCCACGGCGGGCGGCACGGCGTGCGAGTACACGACGACGAGGTGCCCGTGCTGGTCGAGCAGGACCTGGGTGTCGGACAGCACCTGGTCGAGGGGACGCCGGTCGACGTCGTGCAGCACGACGGCGGGCACGGTCCGGTCGTCCAGTGGCGGCAGCGCCATGTCGGCGCCGGTCACGGCTACGGCAGTTGGCACGCGCTGCTCCCCGTTTCCCCATCCCCGCCGGTCCACCGGTGGGTCACTCCGATGCACCCTGGTGACTTCCCTGCGTGACTCCTCAAGCACTGTATCCACGGCTCTGTGACCAGAGAACAGCGTTTGTGCTGCTGAGGTCGAACTGACGTCGCACAAGAGGCCCCAAACCGGGACAGGTCGAGCATCTCGTCCGCCCTGGCCGCGGTGCCGAGCGCGCTGGGCCCGTGAGCCGCGTTGACGCTGGGCCTCCCTTTGGGCCCTCGGGCCCACGCCCCGCGCGGCCCCCCGTGCCTACTCTCGCCGTCCACACAGGCGGGGCCGCCGGGCGGACGCCGTGGGGGCCACGGGGCGAGGAGGGTTGCCGTGCGGAAAGACGGGGGTGGCACACGGACCCGGTCGCGGAGACGGCCGTACGACGGCAGGGGCGCGGGGACGCGCGGGCGGAGACGGTCCTACGACGACCGGGGTGCCACCGGCACCGAGTACCTGGGCATGGTCGTGGTCGGCGCGGCCGTCGTCCTCGGGCTGTCCGCGACGGGGCTCGGGGGGCTGATCCACGACGAGATCGCCGCGCAGATCTGCCGGGTCACCGGCGGCGGCTGCGCCACGGACACCGGCGGCGGCGGAACGCCGCTGACCGACGCGGACTTCGAGCCGTCGCTGTGCCAGGTCTCCTCCGTCACCGACAAGGCGGGCGCCAGGGCGAAGATCCTGTTCTGGGAGATCGGCAGGGAATACGGCTTCCAGGAGCAGCACGTGAGGGCGAACACGGACGTCAACGGGGACGGCGCGGTCGACGACGGGGACGAGATGGTCCACCTGACCTTCACGGACGCCGCGTCGGTCGCCGCGAAGAAGGACTTCAAGCCGGGCATGAAGGTGGGCCGGTTCGGCGCCGACAAGGTCGAACTCGGTCTCGGCATCGAGGTCACCAACGGCGACACCTGGATCTTCAAGAGCCCCGAGGAGGCCGAGCGCTTCCGGGACGACGTCGAGAAGCTCCAGATGTACGAGGTGCGCCGCACGATGCCGGGCGGCGCGGAGGCGAGCATGGGCGACAGCATCCTGTACCTGTTCGGCAAGGGCCCCCTCAAGGACGAGGAGGAGACCCGGGAGCGCGTCGAGGACGCCCTGGGCGACGACCGGAAGATCACCTACGGGAAGGTGGGCCTGGAGGCCTCGGCGTCCGCCGGACTGAGCATCTCGGCGGGCGGCGAGGAGGAACTGAGCGCGGCGCTCGGCGGCAGCTTCCGGTACGCGCCCGAGGTGACCTGGGCGGACAACGCCGACAGCGACACCAGGTCGTACACGTACGCGTCGTCCGTCGAGTACGGCGTCCGGGCCGGGTACCAGGCGGGCCCGCTCGGCGGGGAGGCCACGGCGACCGCCCGCCGCACCGGGACCATCACCGTCACGTACGACAAGGACACGGGGAAGCTGGTGCGCGTCGACATGACGCAGACGGTCGAGGGCGGCGGCGGGCGGGCCGGGGCGAAACTCGGCGGCGACAACGGGAAGACGGGCGGCGACGGGCGCGGCGGCAGCGCCGGCGTGAAGGGCGCCGACGGCTCGGCCGGCGTCGAAGTGGTGTCGCACTCGGTGAGTTTCCCGGCGGGCCCGGAGGGCGACGCGGACCGGGCGGTCGCGGAGCGCTGGCTGGACAGCGGCAACGCGCGGGTGACGACGCCGTTCCAGTACATGTTCGACGACCACGCGCCGACGTCCCGGCCCGGCGCCGACGACCCCTTCGGGCGGCTGCTGTTCGACAAGGGGCAGTCGAGCCGCATGACGTACACGGGCGAGGTGAACGCCGCGGAGTACGGCTTCGAACTGAATCTGGGACTGAGCCTCGGCCTGTCCGTGAGCACCGAACAGAAGGCGGAGACCCTGACCGATGCGGAGTTCCTGGGCGCACCCGACGGGAACGGCCGCTCCTACCTCCCCTACAGCTACTGTGCGAACTGACCGGGGAAGGAGCCGTCACGATGAAGACGCGCCGTACGCATGTGGCCACCGGCCTGCTGTCCGCCCTCGCGCTGGTCTGCTGCGCGGCCCTGGCCAACTGCGGAGGTTCGCCATCCGGATCTGGCTCCGGTTCCTCGGCCGTGCCCGGGGGCTGGGGGACCCTCAGCACCAAGGGGGTCTCCGTCTCGTACCCGGAGGGCTTCGAGGAGTGGGGCGCGGCCCGGCGCGGCAGGCACAACGCGGCGGCGGCCGGCCGTACGGAGGGCGGCCGGACGGTGTCGCTGATCACCGTGCAGCTCGGCTTCACCCGGGCGGACTCGGCGGAGCGGGCGGCGATCGCGGCCGAGGCGGGCATCCAGATGGGCGCCGACGTCGGGGACCGGCGGGACGTGGAGCTGTCCGGTACGCGCGAGGCGAAGCGGATCGGCTTCCGCTTCCGGGCGACGGGCGAGGACGGCGGCCCGCCGAAGGGCACCCCCGTCGAGGGCGTGATCCTCACCGGCCTGGACTCCACGGGCACGGTCTTCGCTGTACGTGTGGACGCGGCCGGGGGCGAGCTGTCCGACGGCGACCTGGACCGGATCGTCGCGTCGGTCGAGGTGCACTAGCGGGGCGGCGGCGGGCCGCGCGGCACCTGACGGCCCGCCGTCCGTGCTCGCCGTCGCTGCTGCTCCTGGCCCTGGCGCTGACCGCCGGTTTCGGGATGGCGGCGCTCTGCTTCGCGTCCCTGCTGGGCTACGAGATCCTCGGAGGTTCGTGATGCGCGGGTACGGCACGCCCCCGCCGGCCGCGGCGGACACGTCCTCGGCGCCGTTGCCCGCCCTGGTGCGGGCCTGGGCGGCGGGCGTGCTCGTCCTGGCGCTGACCGAGTACGTGCAGATGGAGGCGGTGCACGGCCCGCTCGTCGGGCCGCGCGGCGTCGGCTCGTTCGGCGCGGCGCTCGTCCTGGTGCATCTGCCGAACCTGCTGTGCGTGGTGCTGGCGACGTGGGCGGCGGCGCGGGCGCATCCGGAGCCGTGGCGGGGTTCCCCGGTGCGGCACGCAGCGGCGGGCTGCGCGGTCCCGGCGGCGGCGCAGGTCCTGACGCTGTCGCTGCACTGGGACCGGGCGGGCCCGTCGGCCCCGGCGTTGTGGATGTCGACGGCGGTGGCGCTGGCGGGCTGCGCGGCGGGGATGCTGCTGGACGCGTGGCGGGAGGGCCGGGAGGAGCGGGGCGGGCGGTGACGAGGCGGCCGTGACGGACAGTCGGCCGGGGATTTCCGGTCCGGACCTCTTGACAGCCCAATTGGTCTGGACCAGCTTGTACTCCCACACGGTGGCCATCGTGAGTGCCCTGCTCCCCTCCCTCTTCCCCCACCGGAGGCCCAAGTGGACCGCGCACCAGGCATGCCCAGGCGCCGACGGCTGTGGGCGGCGACCGCGCTCGCCGCTCTCGCCCTCTCGTTCGCAGGCGCCGGCCAGGCGTCCGCCGCGGACGTCAACAACACGAAGAACGCCGGATTCGAGTCCGGCCTGAGCAACTGGACCTGTTCCGCCGGCAGCGGCACCACGGTCTCCTCCCCCGTGCACAGCGGCACGAGCGCGCTCAAGGCGACCCCGGCCGGGCAGGACAACGCCCGGTGCAGCCAGACCGTCGCGGTCAGACCCGGCTCCTCGTACACGCTGAGCGCCTGGGTGCGGGGCGGGTACGCGTACCTGGGCGTCACCGGCACGGGCACCACGGACGTGTCGGCGTGGACGCCGGACTCGTCGTCCTGGAAGCAGTTGACCACCTCCTTCACGACCGGCTCGGCGACGACGTCGGTCACGCTCTACACGCACGGCTGGTACGGACAGGCCGCGTACTTCGCGGACGACGTGTCGGTGTTCGGCCCGGACGGGGGCGGCGGCACGGACCCGGAGCCCGGCGTACCGGCCGCGCCGTCCGGGCTGAGGGCCTCCGGGACGACCTCCTCCTCGGTCTCCCTGACCTGGGACACGGTGGCGGGCGCGACGGGGTACACCGTCTACCGGGACGGCACGAGGGCGACGGCGGTGAGCGGCACCTCCGCGACCGTCACGGGCCTCGCGGCGGACACGTCGTACGGCTTCCAGGTGACGGCGGTCAACGCGGCGGGCGAGTCCGCCAAGTCGGCGGCGGTGACGGCCCGCACGGAGCCCCGGCAGGACGGCGGGACGGCGCTGCCGAAGCACGCGGTGACGGGCTACTGGCAGAACTTCGACAACGGGGCGGCGGTCCAGAGGATCTCCGACGTGCCCGGCCAGTACGACATCGTCGCGGTGGCCTTCGCGGACGCCACGACGACGCCGGGCGCGGTGGGCTTCACCCTGGACTCGGCGGGCCTGGACGGCTACACCGTCGACCAGTTCAAGGCCGACATCAGGGCCAAGCAGGCGGCCGGCAAGAAGATCGTCATCTCGATCGGCGGCGAGCGGGGCACCGTGTCGGTGAACGACGCGGCGTCCGCGGCGAACTTCGCGAACTCGGTGTACGCCCTGATGCAGGAGTACGGATTCGACGGTGTCGACATCGACCTGGAGAACGGCCTCAACGCGACGTACATGACCCAGGCGCTGCGCGCGCTGTCCGCGAAGGCGGGCTCGTCGATGATCCTGACGATGGCGCCGCAGACGATCGACATGCAGTCGACGTCGAACGCGTACTTCCAGACGGCGCTGAACGTGAAGGACATCCTCACGGTCGTCAACATGCAGTACTACAACAGCGGTTCCATGCTGGGCTGTGACGGCAAGGTGTACAGCCAGGGCTCGGTCGACTTCCTGACGGCCCTGGCCTGCATCCAGCTGGAGGGCGGCCTCGCCCCGTCCCAGGTGGGCCTCGGTGTCCCGGCCTCCACGCGCGGCGCGGGCAGCGGCTACGTCGCCCCGTCCGTGGTGAACGCGGCCCTGGACTGCCTGGCCAGGGGCACGAACTGCGGCACCTTCAGGCCGTCGAGGACGTACCCCGACCTGCGGGGCGCGATGACCTGGTCGACGAACTGGGACGCGACGGCGGGCAACGCGTGGTCCGGCGCGGTGGGACCGCACGTGCACGCGCTGCCGTAGCGGCGGCGGGCCGGGGGCCCGGTCCCCGCGCGCGGGCGCGGGGGCCGGGCTTCCGGCGTCGTGGCCGGCCCTCCGCCCGCCCGCCGGCCGGTGGGCGATGGGCGGTGGGCGGTGGGCGGGCCCCAGTCACCCCGTCACGACGTCGAGTCCCTCCGGTGCCGTCACGCTCACCGTTCCGTCCGCCGCGACCGAGACGTCCAGGCGCTCTCCCCGGACCCGGAGTCCCCGCACCGTGAGCGGGGCGTGCGCCGCGGCGGGGCCGGAGGCCGTGGTGAGCGTGCCGCCGGGGACGTCCGCCGTCAGGCCCAGGGTGGCCTGGAGGACGAGGACCGAGGCGGCCGCCGCCCACGCCTGGGGGCGGCAGGACGCCGGGTACGCGGCCGGGCGCCGCGTCTCGTCGGCGCCGTGCCCGGCGAAGAGTTCGGGCAGGCGGGCGTCGAAACCCTCCGACGCCTTCAGCAGTCCCTCCGTCAGCCGGGCCGCCGTGTCCGGGAAGCCCGCCCTGACCAGGCCGTGGACGGCGATCGCGGTGTCGTGGGGCCAGATCGTGCCCACGTGGTAGCCGTAGGGGTTGTAGCCCGCCGCCTCGCTGCTGAGGGTGCGCAGGCCGTGGCCCGCGTCGAGGTCCGGGCCGGCGATGCGGTCCGCCAGCAGGGCCTCCTCCGCGCCGTTCAGCAGTCCCGTGCCGAGGAGGTGGCCGAAGCCGGAGGTGACGGAGCGGACCGGGGCGCCGTCGGCGTCGAGGGCGACCGCCGGGTACGGGCCCTTGTCGTCCTCCACCCAGAACCGCTCCCGGAAACGGACGGCCAGCCGGTCGGCCCACTCCTCCCACGCGTCCGCGCCGGGCCGGCCGAAGGCCCGCAGCAGGGCCGCTCCCCCGCGCGCGGCCTCACAGGCGTACGCCTGCACCTCGCACAGCGCGATGGGAGGACGCGCACGCCGGCCGTCGCGGTGGCGGATGGCGTCGTCGGAGTCCTTCCAGCCCTGGTGGGACAGGCCGAGCCCGGTCCCGTCGACGTACCGCAGGAAGCCGTCGGCGCTCTCCTCGCACCGGGCCCGCATCCAGGCGAGCGCGGCCTCCGCGTGCGGGAGGAGTTCCTCGGTCTCGGCCGGGGACAGGCCCCAGCGCCAGGCGTCGTGGAGCACGGTGACCCACAGCGGGGTCGCGTCGACCGTGCCGAAGTAGACCGGGGGCAGGGAGAGCCGGTCGCCGAGCCGGAGTCCGCCGCGGCGGACTTCGTGCAGGATCCTGCCGGGCTGCTCCTCGGTCGCCGGGTCGGTGGCCGTGCCCTGACGGCGGGCCAGGACGCGGAGCGTGCCGGCCGCCAGGTCCGTGCCCAGCGGGAGCAGCATGCGGGCGGCCCAGAGCGAGTCGCGGCCGAAGAGGGTGAAGTACCAGGGGGCACCGGCGGCCAGGAACTGGTCCGGGCGGTCGGGGTGCGGCGAGCGCGGGTCGGCCAGGCGCAGGCCGCCCAGGTCGGCGAGGGACTGCTCCAGCCAGGCGTCGAAGCGGCGGTCCGCGCTGCGCAGCACGGGAGTGCTCCACGGCAGGCGGCCGGCGGGCGGCGGCGGGAACAGGTCGCCGTCCGTGTGGCTCGCCGTGCACGTCAGCGCGGCGGACCAGGAGGCGCCCGGTGCGAGCGCGATCTCGTAGGACAGCCGGCCCTCCGGCACCCCCACCGCGTCCGGCGCCCGCTCGGCCACGAGGCGCACCGCGAAGTCCTCGCCCGTCCAGGTCAGGGCGGCGTCGTCGCCGTCCGCGGCCCGCGGCTCGACCGTCGCGGGCGCGTCGCCCGACTTCACCCGGTCCATGACCGCGAGGTCCGTTCCGGCGGTCACGGTCAGCCGGAAGCGGACGTGGCGGCTTCCCGCGTTCGTCACCTCCAGCACCTCCCTGAACCGGCCCGGCAGGATGCCGCGGCGGCGGTGGAGGGCGACCACGGGGTCGGCGGTCTCCTCGCCGAGGCCGCGCAGGACCGCCCGGAAGTCCGCGCCGTCCGCGCCGCGCGGCCCGCCGTGGACGGGTGCGAGCGTGACGCCCTCGACGTCGACGGTGAGGCGGGACAGGGCCCTGCGGTCCCCGTGGTAGAAGCCGTCCGCGCCCTCGCCGAGCTGCCCGTCCGCGGCCGAGACCACCAGGCTCGGTGCGGCCAGGGTGAGGACTTTGTCATGGAGGAAGGGCTGCGGGCCCCCGGTCGCGGACGGCTCTGCCGGGACCGGCACGCCGCTGTCATGGGTCTTGACAGTCACATCCAAGGAAGTGGAACCTCTCAGTGTTTTAGCGTTCCAAGGACGGTAAGCGACTCGTCAGAGCCACCGCAATGGGATTTGTAACGCTAAAACATGCCCGAATCTCCTCTGCTCCGCCGGAGAACCGCATGCCCCGCTCCCGCCCCGCCTCCCCGTCCAAGGGCGCCCCCGTGACGCTCGCGACGGTCGCCCGCCGGGCCGGGGTGTCCCCGCAGACCGTGTCGAACGCGCTCAACTCGCCGGACCTGCTGCGCGCCGAGACCCTGGAGCGGGTCCGCCGTGCGATCGACGACCTGGGGTACCGGCCCAGCCGTGCCGCGCAGGCGCTGCGCACCCGCTCCAGCAGGCTGATCGGGTACGGCATCGTCCCGACGCCCGCCACCCATCCGGTCCACGACCGGTTCCTGCACGCCCTGTCCCAGGCCGCCGACGAGGTCGGGTACCGCGTCCTGCTGTTCGCGAGCCCGCCCGGCAGTCCGTCGCTGGACGGCTACGAGGACGTCCTGGCCCAGCACGGGGTCGACGGCTTCGTCCTCAGCGGGACCGCCCGCGGTGACCGGCGCCAGGCGTGGCTCACGCAGCGCGGCGTGCCGTTCGTGGGGTTTGGCCGGATGTGGTCGAAGCGGCAGTTCGGCGACTGGGTGGACGTCGACGGCGCCTCGGGCACGGAGGCCGCCGTGGAGCATCTCGTCGCGCGCGGGCACCGCCGCATCGCCTTCCTGGGCTGGGAGCGCGGGGTGTCCGAGGTGGGGGACGACCGGGCGGAGGGCTGGCGGCGGGCGATGCGCCGGCACCGGCTGGTCACCCGCGGGCGGCGCGCGCAGAGCGCGGACGGCGTCGACGCGGCCCGCGACGCGGTACGGCCGCTGCTGGACGCGGGCGCGACCGCGGTGGTCGCGGCCAGCGACATGCTGGCGATGGGGTGTTACCGGACGCTGCGCGAGCGGGGCGTGACGCCGGGCCGGGACGTCGCCGTGGCCGGCTTCGACGACGCGCCGACCGCCGCGCTGCTCCACCCCTCCCTGACCTCCGTCGCGCAGCCGCTGGAGGAGATCGGCCGGGAGTGCGTCCGGTTACTGCTGGCCCGCATGGCCGCGCCCGACGCCCCGCCGGAACGGGTCCTGCTGGAGCCGTCCCTCGTCGTCCGCGACAGCACACCCGGACCGGCCGTCTGAGACGCCTCCGCCCTGTCGCCGCCCACCAGGCGGGCACGCGCCGCGCGCGCCGCCCGCGTACGAGCCGCACCATCGCACAGAAAGCTGACGGAGGAATCTCATGATCACCAGCAGGGCACTGCAGTCCACGGCCGCGTTCGTCGCCGCCGGTCTCGTCCTCACCGCATGCGGCTCGTCGGACGACGGCGACTCCGGGGCCAAGTCCGGGGACACCTCGTTCACCGGCCGTGGACCCATCACGTACGTGGCGGGCAAGGACGCGTCCGGGGTGCCGCAGAAGGTGATCGACCAGTGGAACAAGGAGCACCCGAAGGAGAAGGTCACCTTCATCCAGCTCCCGACGGACGCGGACTCCCAGCGCCAGCAGATGATCCAGAACGCGCAGACGAAGTCCGACGCGTACACGGTGCTCAGCCTGGACGCCGTGTGGACCGCGGAGTTCGCCGCCCACCAGTGGATAGCCAAGCTGCCCGAGGACAAGTTCCCGCTGGACAAGATGATGGAGCCGGTGGTCGAGACGGGCCGCTACCGCGACGGCCTGTACGCGGTCCCGGCCGCCTCGGACGGCGGCATGCTGTACTACCGCAGCGACCTGCTGAAGAAGGCCGGCATCGACGGGCCGCCCGCCACCTGGGCGCAGATGCAGGCCGCCTGCAAGAAGATCAAGAAGCTGCCCGAGGCGGGCAAGATGTCCTGCTACGCCGGGCAGTTGCAGAAGTACGAGGGGCTGACCGTCAACTTCTCCGAGGCGGTGCACTCCGCTGGCGGCGTCGTCACCGACGCGAGCGGCAAGCCCGACGTGGACACGCCCGAGGCCCGCAAGGGCCTGGACTTCCTGGTGGGAGCAGTCAAGGACGGCACGATCCCCCGGGAGGGCATCACCTACCAGGAGGAGGACAGCCGTCAGGCGTTCCAGTCCGGGAAGCTGATGTTCCTGCGGAACTGGCCGTACATCTACTCGCTGATGGGCAAGAGCGACGTCGCGGGCAAGTTCGCGGTGGCGCCGCTGCCGGGACTCGACGGGCCCGGCGCCTCCAGCCTCGGCGGCCACAACGTGGTCCTGTCGTCGTTCGCGAAGAACAAGGCGACGGCGCTGGACTTCATGCGGTTCTACACCAGTGAGGAGCGCGCCCGGACATTCCTGAAGGACGCGTCGCTCGCCCCGCCGTACGCCGCCCTCTACGCCGATTCCGCGCTGGTGCGGGACTACCCGTACCTGCCGGTGCTGAAGAAGTCCATCGAGAACGCCAAGCCCCGGCCGCAGGCCGTGCAGTACGGCGACGTCACCGCCGCCGTCCAGAAGGAGGCGTACGCCGCCCTGACCGGCACCAAGAGCAGCGCCGCCGCGCTCAAGGACCTCCAGGCGAGCCTGCTCAAGCTGACCGGGCAGTGAGGGCG
>DASTDN010000014.1:0-2980 GCA_035710365.1 Streptomyces sp.
TCGCCCGCCACCGCATCAGCGTCCTGTTCGCCATGCTCCGCGACGGAACCTTCTACCAGCCAAGGAGCCCCCGCATCACTTGACGAAAGACATAGAGGCACCCCCCGGGTCCGTCCGCCCCCCGGGTCCCTCCGGCCCCCCCGGGTCCCTCCGGCCCGGACCGGCGGCCTCGGGTTCGCGCCGGGCCTCGGTGTCGTCCCCGGCCCGCGCGGGCGAGACGCCGGCCCGTCCCGGGGCCGGACGTGGCGGTGTCGGCGTACGAGGTGACCGGCGGCGCACGACCTCGGCCCGCCCGGCGCGGGACGACGGGCGGGCCGGGTGGGCCACCCGGCGCGGGACGGCGGGCGCCGGTGGCGGCGCACGTGCCGCGGGGGCCGGGACACCGGACGCGGGTGCGGTGTGGACCGGGGGCCCGCCTCAGCGGGACCGGGGGCCCGCCTCAGCCGCCCGTCTCCCGCCAGTCGTTGGTGATCGGCAGCCTGCGGTCCTTGCCGAAGCCCTTCGGGGAGATCTTGGTGCCCGGCGGGTACTGGCGCCGCTTGTACTCGGCGGCGTCCACCATGCGCAGCGTCCTCGTCACCAGCGCGGGATCGAACCCGGCGGCCACGATCCGGTCGGCGCCCTCGTCCCGGTCGACGTACCGCTCCAGGATCGCGTCGAGCACGGCGTAGTCGGGCAGCGAGTCGGTGTCGACCTGCCCGGGGCGCAGCTCGGCGCTGGGCGGCTTGTCGATCGAGTTCTCCGGGACGGGCGGGGTCTGCCCGCGTTCCGCGGCGGCCCGGTTGCGCCACCTCGCGAGCCGGAACACCCGCGTCTTGTAGACGTCCTTGATGGGGCCGTAGGCGCCCACGGAGTCGCCGTACAGCGTCGAATAGCCCACGGCCAGCTCGGACTTGTTGCCGGGGGCGAGGACGATGTGCCCTTCCTGGTTGGAGAGGGCCATGAGGAGTGTGCCGCGCAGCCGGGACTGCAGGTTCTCCTCCGCGAGTCCGCTCAGGCCGAGGGCTCCCATGTACGCGTCGAACATCGGCTCGATGGAAACGGTGCGGAAGTTCAGACCGGTCCGGCGGGCGAGTTCGGCGGCGTCGTCCCGCGAGTGCTGCGAGGAGTACGCGGACGGCATGGAGACGCCGTACACGTTCCCGGCGCCGAGCGCGTCGCAGGCGAGGACGGCGACGAGGGCGGAGTCGATGCCGCCCGACAGGCCGACCAGGACGGACCGGAACCCGTTCTTGTGCACGTAGGCGCGCAGGCCCGTGACCAGGGCGGAGTACACCTCCTCGTCGTCGTCGAGCCGGGCGGCGCAGGTCTCGCGCGCCTCGGCCTGGTACGGGGGCGGCGGCTCCTCGGACAGCACGACCCGTTCCACGAGCAGCCCGTCGTCCACGACGCCGACGGGGGCGTCCGCGTCGGCGGCGGGCAGCTCCAGGTCGACCAGCAGGCATTCCTCGGCGAACTGCGGGGCCCGGGCGAGGACCTCGCCGCGGGCGTCCACGACGATCGAGTCACCGTCGAAGACCAGTTCGTCCTGGCCGCCCGTCATGGCCAGGTAGGCGGTGGTGCAGCCGGCCTCCCGGGCCCGCCTGCGGACCAGCTCCAGCCGGGTGTCGTCCTTCTCCCGCTCGTACGGCGAGGCGTTCACCGACAGCAGCAACCCCGCGCGGGCGGAACGCGCCGCGGGCACCCGGCCGCCGTCCTGCCAGAGGTCCTCGCAGATCGCCAGGGCCACGTCGACGCCGTGCACGCGCAGCACCGGCATGGTGTCGCCGGGCACGAAATGGCGGAACTCGTCGAAGACGCCGTAGTTCGGCAGGTGGTGCTTGGCGAAGGCGAGCACCACCCGGCCGCCGTGCAGCACGGCCGCGGCGTTCTGCGGGGCGCCGGCCGGCTGGCCGTACCGCGGCTGTGCCGTCCCGCAGCGGTCGAGATAGCCGACGATCACGGGCAGCGCGCCGAGGCCCTCCTCGGCGAGGCGGGCGGCGAGGGCGTGCAGGGCGGCCCGGGACGCCGCCACGAAGGACGACCGCAGCGCCAGGTCCTCGACGGGGTAGCCGGTGAGCGCCATCTCCGGGAACGCCGCGAGATGCGCTCCGCGCCCGGCGGCCCGGCGGGTCCAGCGGACGACGGTCTCGCTGTTCCCGGCGAGGTCGCCGACACGCGAGTCGGTCTGGTGCAGGGCGAGACGCAGGAGGGGCACGGGGCCAGTGTAATCGTCAAGTCGACGCTATGGGGGGTGGAAGGGTGCGTGGCGGCCCGGGGGCAGAGCCGGGCGGATCGGGCCGGACGGATCGGGTCGGGGTGGGGGCGGCGCCCGGTCGCGGGAACCGGCACCGGCTGCCCGCGGGCGCTATTCCCGTTCCCGCAGCATGGCCGCCATCGCGCGGATCTCCGACCCCTGCGACTCCACCATCCCCCGCGCGAGCCGCCGCTCCACCCCGGTCGCGCACCGCTCGACGCAGCCCTTCGCCATGTGCACGCCGCCCCTGTGGTGCTCGGTCATCAGCCGCAGGTAGAGGACCTCCGCCGCACGTCCCCGCAGCGTCCCGAGACGTGTCAGCTCCGTGCGCGTCGCCATGCCCGGCATGAGCGCGCCGTCCCCCTCCGAGGGGGCCGCGCCCATGCCCATCCACGTCATCGGCGCGTCGGCGGACACCTTGGGCAGACCCCACAGGTCCAGCCAGCCCAGCAGCATGCCCCGCTGGTTCGCCTGCGTCTGCGCGATGTCGTACGCGAGCCGCCGCACCTCCTCGTCGCCGGTGCGGTCCCGGACCACGTACGACAGCTCCACGGCCTGCTGGTGGTGCACGGCCATGTCGCGGGCGAAGCCCGCGTCGGCGGACGACGCGGCCGGAGGCGCGAGGCCCGGCGCGCCGTGCGGTGCGTCCCCGGCGCCCGCCAGGGCCACGGTGCCGACGGCGACGAGCACCGCCGAGACCGTCCCCACGGCCCAGCCGGTGCGCCTCACTGCCGCAGTCCGCCC
>DASTDN010000015.1:0-2152 GCA_035710365.1 Streptomyces sp.
CATCCGGCCCGCCGTCCCCGGCCAGACGCCCCCCGCACCGCCGACTCCGTAGAAGGCGTCACCCGCCCCGCCCCGAACCCCGACGGGCCGGCCCGGGACGGGCCGTGGCCGGCGGTCCAAGGCTGCCGGGCTCGTCGCCGACGGGTTCCCTGCCGACAGGGCTCGTCCTGGGCCCAGACCCCGCGGACGCCGTGATCTCACTCTCCCCGGTGAAGTCGCCGTTGCCCACCATCGGTTCCGGCTTCCGGCGGGCGCGCGCAGCAGCGCGCAGTGCGGGCTCATCCCTGTGGGAACGACCGCGACGGGTCGGGCCGGGCGTCCGGCGGTACGGCGGGCGGGCCGGGGAGGGCCGACGCCACGCGCGTTCCACCCGGGCGGAACGGCCCCCTGGGGGCAAACGTTTCGGCGTGCCGGGCGAACCACGCCGGGCGCTGAGTGTGGTGGGGCGGGTGGGACTCGAACCCACGGCCGACGGATTATGAGTCCGCTGCTCTAACCGGCTGAGCTACCGCCCCATAGCGGCGTGTCGCGTACATGTGTGCGCGCCGTCTGCCGCAGCATAGCCGCTCATACGATCTCCTGCCTCGAATGGCCTCGGTTGGCCACACGTGGCCGGAGGCGCACGGTCATGAGGACTGCGAGGGAGGCCCGCGCGGTTCCACCGGACAGGGAACCGGGCATGAAAAAGGACCCCGAAGGGTCCTCGTTCAACATGCTCCCCCGACTGGACTCGAACCAGTAACCTGCCGGTTAACAGCCGGCTGCTCTGCCAATTGAGCTACGGAGGACCGAGCTCCCCCGACTGGACTCGAACCAGTAACCTGCCGGTTAACAGCCGGCTGCTCTGCCAATTGAGCTACGGAGGAATGCCTCGTTCTGCATCGAACGTACCTGGCTGGGTATTCGCCAGAAGGCGCGCGTTCGCTGCGACACATACATTAGCGCAAGCAGGGGGGTGCTCCGCCAATCGGTACTCCCCGGCATCGACGCCGTACCGGAGACCTCTGCAAGGGAAGGGTGGCCGCCATGCGTTATCGGCTCACGTTCGTCGCCGGACTCGCTCTGGGATATGTGCTGGGCACGAGGGCCGGGCGCGAGCGGTACGAGAAGCTCGTGAAGTCGGCGCGGCAGGTCGCGCAGAACCCGGCCGTCCGCAACACCGCCGAGTCCGCCGCCCAGCAGGGCAGGCACTTCGCGGGCCGGGCGTACCACGTGGTCAGCGACAAGGTCGGGGACCGGGTGCCGGACTCCGTCGCCCAGCGGGTGCGGACGCTGCGCGAGCGCAGCGCGAACGGGGCGGGCGAGGACGACTGGGGCACCAGCGACACCTGAGCGCCGTCCTGGGCGGGTGTGCCGCGGGACCGGTCCGGCGTACGGCAGAATTTCGGACATGGGGATAGTAGCCGGGCTGGACAGTGCGCCCGATTTCACTCGCATCGTGGTCTGTGACGCGGACACCGGGGCCGTGCTCAGGCAGGGGTATGCCGCCCATCCGCTGGAGAGCCCGGACGGCGGGCGGCCCAGCGACGTCGATCCGCAGGCCTGGTTGCTGTCCCTGGGCGAGGCCGCGGGCGGCGGACTGCTGGAGGGTGTGCAGGCCATCGGCGTGTCGGCGCAGGCCAACGCGGTCGTGCCGCTGGACGCGCAGGGCAACACCGTGCGGCCCGCGATGGTCGGCGGCGACAAGCGCGCACAGGTCGCGGCGGCCGATCTGGTCGACGCGCTCGGCGGCCGCGAGGCGTGGGCGCAGGCCGTGGGCTGTGTGCCGCAGGCACCGCACGCGGTGACGAAGCTGCGCTGGCTGGCGCGTACCGAACCGGACAACGCGCGGCGCACGGCCGCGCTGCTGCAGGCGCACGACTGGCTGGTGTGGCAGTTGCTGGGGCGGCCGGGGCGGCGGACCACGGACCGGGGCGGGGCCTCGGGGACGGGGTACTGGTCGGCGGCGACGGGCTCGTACCGGCCGGAACTGGTGGAGCTGGCGCTCGGGCAGCAGGCGGTGCTGCCGGAGGTGATCGGGCCGTCCGACGCCGCCGGCACGACCCCGGAGGGGCTGCTGATCTCGGCCGGGACCGGAGACACGCAGGCCGCCGCGTTCGGGCTGGGGATAGGACTGGGGGACGCCGTGGTGTCGCTCGGGGCGTCCGGGTCC
>DASTDN010000016.1:0-3337 GCA_035710365.1 Streptomyces sp.
CTCGACGACGACGTGCAGGTCGGCCCGTACTGGTGCGAGCGGCTCGTGCGGGACCTCGCCGAGGCGGCGCCCGGCACCGCCGGGGTGCAGGGCGTGATCAGCGTGCCGCTGCCCGACGGGCGACGCCCCACCGACTGGGAACGCGGCACCGCCGGACTCGCCCGCGCCTCCTGGATCACCGCCGACATCGCCTACCGCACCGACGTCCTCGAAGAGGTCGGCGGCTTCGACGAACGCCTCCCGCGCGCCTTCCGCGAGGACGCCGACCTGGCGCTGCGCGTCCTCGGCACCGGCCGGCACATCCGGCGCGGCGGCCGCACCACCCTGCACCCGGTGCGGCCGGTCTCCCGCTGGGTGTCGCTGCGCCAGCAGCGCGGCAACGCCGACGACGCCCTCATGCGGCGGCTGCACGGGCCCGACTGGTGGCGGCGGGCGGACGCGCCGCGCGGCCGCATCCGCCGGCACGTCGCGATCACCGCCGCCGGGGCAGCCGCCTGCGCCCTCGCCGCGGCGGGCCGCCCGCGTGCCGCCGCTGCCGCCGCGCTCGGCTGGGCCGCGGGAACCGCCGAGTTCGCGTGGGCCCGTATCGCCCCCGGCCCGCGCACCCGGAACGAGGTCACCACCATGCTCGCCACCAGCGTCCTCATCCCGCCCGCCGCGACCTGGCACCGGCTGCGCGGCGAGTGGCGGCACCGCGCCGCCGCGCCCTGGCACGGGGCCGCCCCGTGACCGCCGGACCCGCCGTGCGGGCCGTGCTGTTCGACCGGGACGGCACCCTCATCGAGGACGTGCCCCACAACGGCGACCCCGGGCGGGTCCGCCCCGTGGCCGGGGCCCGGCGGGCGCTGGAGCTGCTGCGCGAGCGGGACATCCGCACCGGTGTCGTCACCAACCAGTCCGGCATCGCCCGCGGCCTGCTCACCGACGCCGACGTGCGCCGCGTCAACGCCCGCGTCGACGACCTCCTCGGCCCCTTCGACGTGTGGGCGGTCTGCCCGCACGGCCCCGGCGACGGCTGCCACTGCCGCAAACCCGCGCCGGGCCTCGTCCTGTGGGCCGCGGGCCGGGTGTGCACCGCCCCCGCCCACTGCGCGGTCGTCGGCGACATCGGCGCCGACGTGGAGGCCGCGCGCCGCGCCGGCGCCCGCGCCGTCCTCGTCCCCACCCCGCAGACCCGCCCGGAGGAGACCGCGGCGGCACCGCACGTCGCCCCCGACCTGCTCACGGCGGTCCGCGCCCTGATCGACGGGGTCCCGGCCGGTCCCCGCGGCGCCCGGAGACCCTCGTGAGGGCGCTCGTGGCGCGGCTCGACAGCTTCGGTGACGTCCTGCTCGCCGGGCCCGCCGTGCGGGCCGTCGCCGCGCGGGCCGACACCGTCACCCTGCTGTGCGGGCCGCGCGGGGCACCCGCCGCGCGCATGCTGCCCGGCGTGGACGACGTCCTCGTTTGGGACGCGCCGTGGGCCGGGTTCGCGCCGCCGCCCGTCGACCGGCGTGACACCGGGCGGCTGCTCGACAGCCTCGCCGCCGCCGACGCCGACACCGCCCTGGTCCTCACCTCCCACCACCAGTCGCCGCTGCCCACCGCCCTGCTGCTGCGGCTGGCCGGCGTGCGGCGCATCGCCGCCGACAGCGTCGACCACCCCGGCTCCCTGCTCGACGTACGCCACCAGCGGGCCCCGCACGCCCACGAGGCCGAGGCCGGCCTCGACCTGGCCGTGGCCGCCGGGTTCCCGAGGACCGACGACGGGCGGCTGCGGGTCCTGCCGCCGCCCGACACCACCCCCGCGACCGGAACCGCGCCGTACGTCGTCGTCCACCCGGGCGCGGCCGTGCCCGCCCGCGCCTGGAGCGCCGGGCGCTGCGCCGGGGCCGTGCGCGAACTGGCCGCCGCCGGACACCGCGTCGTCGTCACCGGCGGCGTCGGGGAACGTGGCCTCACCGCGTACGTCGCGGGCGGCCACGGGCTCGACCTCGGCGGCCGCACCGACGCCGCCGAACTCGCCGGGGTCCTCGCCCGCGCCGCCGTCGTCGTCACCGGCAACACCGGCCCCGCCCACCTCGCCGCCGCCGTCGCCACTCCCGTCGTGTCCCTGTTCGCGCCCGTCGTGCCCGCCGAGCGCTGGCGGCCCCACGGCGTCCCCTACGTGCTGCTCGGCGACCAGGACGCGCCCTGCGCGGGCAGCCGGGCCCGGCAGTGCCCGGTGCCGGGCCACCCGTGCCTGGAGACGGTGACCGCGCAGGACGTGGTCACCGCCGTCGAGAAACTGCTGGGGGAGCCGTGCCCGTGAGGACCGGCCGGGCGCCGCGGGACACCCCCGCCTCGGACCCGCCCCGGCTGCTCGTCCTGCGCGCCCTCGGGCTCGGCGACTTCCTCACCGGCGTCCCCGCCCTGCGGGCACTGCGCCGCGCCCACCCCGGCCACCGGCTCGTGCTGGCCGCGCCCGCGGGCCTCGCCCCCGCCGCCGAGGCCTGCGGCGCCGTCGACCGGCTGCTGCCCGCCTCCGCCCCCGGCCGGGCCGTGCCCCGCACCCTCGACTGGACGGGGCCGCCCCCGGACGTCGCGGTCGACCTGCACGGCAACGGCCCGCTCAGCCACCGCCTGCTCGACGCGCTGCGCCCGGCCCGCCTGCTCGCCTTCGCGCACCCCGGCATCCCGGACGCCGACGGCCCGCCCTGGTGCCCGGAGGAACACGAACGCGTCCGCTGGTGCCGCCTGCTGCGCGCGTACGGCATCGACGCCGACCCCGCCGACCTGCGGCTGCCCCGCCCGGCGGCGCCGTCCCCGGCGCCCGGCGCGGTCGTCGTGCACCCCGGCGCCGCCGCTCCCGCGCGCCGCTGGCCCGTCGACCGGTACGCGACCGTCGTGACCGCCCTGCGCGCCGCGGGCCACCGGGTCGTGGTCACCGGGGGAGCGGACGAGGACGACGTGGTCGCCGGGCTCGCCGGGCGGGCCGGGCTCACCGCCGACGACGTGTTCGGCGGCGGACTGCCCTTCGCGCTGCTGTCCGCGCTGGTCGCGGACGCCCGCGCCGTGCTCAGCGGCGACACCGGCGTCGCGCACCTGGCCGTCGCCCACGCCACACCTTCGGTCACCCTGTTCGGCCCCGTGCCGCCGAGCCGCTGGGGCCCGCCCGACGACCCGCGCCACCGCGCCCTGTGGCACCCGGGCCCCGGGGGAGACCCGCACGGCACCCGCCCCGACCCGGCCCTGCTGCGCCTGCGCCCGCAGGACGTCCTGCGGGCATTCACCGGCCTCCCGTCACCACCGCGGGGCGCGGCACCGGTGCGGGGACATGGATAGGGGGCGTTGCGGGCCGCTCGTGGAGGCCCGCAAC
>DASTDN010000017.1:0-2187 GCA_035710365.1 Streptomyces sp.
GAGAGCCCGGAGAAGGGCCGCCGCCCCGCGTGCGGGGCGGCGGCCCTTCGCTGTCTCACGGCGCCTCAGGGTGTGCTCAGGAAGTTCTGGCGGGAGGCCACGTCACCTCCTGCCCTTCTCGGCGCCGGTCATCACCCCGGCTGTTCCCCCTGTCAGCCCTTGGGGCCACATGTCCGCTTCTCGGTGACGCCGAAATCCGACTGCCTCACGGTGCCCTTGCTGTCGACGGCAACCGTGCCGTTCGCCAGCCGGTCGCCGGCCCTGGCCGACCCGCCGGCCGAGCAGTTGATGGACACGCGGTAGTCGGCCTCCTCGGTGAGCCGGTGCGTCACGTCGTTGAAGACGGCACGCAAGTCGTCGAAGGCGGAGTTCAGGTGGGTGTCGACGCTTTCGACTTCCACGACGAGGTCGCGCCTGTCCCCGCTGGTGTCCTGCTGGACGATCGTGTACGGCGGCACTTCGCCGCTCTTGCCCTCGGTGTCGCTGTCGCACGCGGTGAGCGTGAGAGCGAGAGTGAGGGCTGCTAAGGCGGCGGCGGTCGTGGTGCGGATACGCATGGTCCCCCCAGAGTTCGACCTGTTTGGGGCAATCATCCACCATATGAGGCTGTTGGTGAAGGTTCGGTGGCGTTGTTGTGACGCGGCGAAGCCCTCGGCCGGTGAAGAAGCGTGGGGCTTCACCGTGCGTCCGGAGGTTGCCGGGCCGCTCGCCGCAGCCGCGGGGCACAGGGTGGACGCGGCGCGGTCGCGGGAGGCATGCGCGCGTACGCCACGGGCACGGGCGTCCCGCCTACAGCGGTACGCGCAGTGCCCCGTCGATGAGTTCCGCGGCCCCGGCGGTGCCCACGCCGCCGCTGCGCACCAGGCCGTCGCGGACCTCCCGCAGCCGGTCGCGCAGCCGCCGCGACTCCGTCCCCCGGGCCAGCTCGGTCATCCGGACGGCCACGGCGACCGCCCTGTCGGCGTCGCCCCGGCGCAGTTCGACTTTGCTGAGCACGGCCAGCCGGTGCACTCGGCCCCGGTCGTGGGCGGGCCGGGCGACCGCCTCCACCGCGTGCTCCCCGGCCGCCGCGACCTCGCCGAGGTGCAGCAGCGCCTCCGCCACCTGCACGTTGACCAGGCCGGGCTGCACATAGCCGGTCTCGTCGGGCTCCTCGCCCCGGCGGACGCGTCCGGCGGCCCGCTCGGCGCGCCCGACGCACCGCAGGGCGGTCGCCGCGTCGCCGAGCCGCGCGTACGCCTTCGCCTGCATCGCGTACAGGTCGGAGGCGAGCGCCGGGCTGACGTGCCGTCCGGCGGCGCGCAGCGCGGCCTCCGCGAAGGCGACGGCCTGACGGTACTCGCGCAGGAACAGCGACTGGTTGACCAGCAGGGCGATCACATACGCCCCGAAGCCCCGGTCGCCGCTGGCCTTCGCGAGTCTGAGGGCCTGGTGGAAGTAACGCTGGGCGAGACCGTGCGCGTCGGAGTCGTAGGAGCAGATCCCGGCGACCGCGACCAGGCCGCCGGTCGCCCGGTGCAGTTGACGGCCCGTCGCGTCGGTGCAGCCGGCCCGCAGCAGGGGGGCCGCCTCGGCGGAGAGGAAGCCGACGACGCGGGCGCGGGTCACCACACCGCCCGCCTTGCGGTACATCTGCTCGTAGTGGGCGCGGGCGGCGCGCAGCGTGTCCAGGTCGGCCGCCGTGACGCGGTGCCGTCCGCCGCGCGAGACGTCGGTGTCCTCGGGCGGGTTCTCCCACTCCCAGACGGGCATCACGGCGGAGGTGCCGGTGACGGCCCGGGCGTCCAGCAGGTGCGGGCGGCGCTGCCGGTCGCAGTGCCACAGCGCGGTGGCGCGTTCCACGAAGCCGGACAGCGGCCCGGCGTGCGGGACGGCGGGCCCGCCGGGCACGCCGAGGCCGATGTCGTCGAGGGTGACGGACCGGTGCAGCCGGGCGGCGAGCACCTCGCAGATCAGGTCGGGGACCTGGCCGCGGGGGCGCTGCCCCTTCAGCCAGCGGGCCACGGCCGTGTGTTCGTAGCGCAGCGACAGGCCCCGGACGCGGCCCGCCTCGTTGACGTGGGCCGCGAGACCGGCGTGCGAGATGCCGGCCTCGTCGAGGATCGCGTCGAGCAGGGTGTTGGGCTGCATGGGTGGCCCCCCGGTGACTCGGTGCGGGACACCCTAGTGCGGGGGCCTTCACACGGG
>DASTDN010000018.1:0-2386 GCA_035710365.1 Streptomyces sp.
TACGGCTGTCCGGGCGGCGGAGTGCCGCCGCCCGCGCCCGTCGGCCCGCCCGGCGCGGCCGGGTCGTCGATCGCGGGCGCCATGGCCGTGCGCGGCAACTGGCTGCCGCCCGCCATCAGCGCCGTCTTCGCCTCCGCGGACGCCGAGGGCGGCGGAGCACCCTCCGGGACGTCACTGATCTGCTGCGCGAACACCGTGTCGGGCAGCGGTACGGAACGGTCCTCCCCGACGTCCGCGTTGGTGTCCGTACCGGCCCAGGGCGTCGCCCCGGCGGGCGCGGCCGGCCCGGCCCCGGCGGCCCCCGCGGGCACCCCGGCCGACGCCCCCGTACCGGCCGGCGCCCCGGCACCGCCCGCACCGGCCCCGTGACCGCCACCGCCGGAAGCGGCACCCGGACCCGCAGCGGCGGCCGCGGCACCGTCCCCGGCACTCTCCGGGGCATCGGCGTCCGCTTCCGCCCCGCCACCCCGCCGGTCCGGAATACCCAGCTTGTCCGCCGCCTCCTGCAACCACTCCGGCGGACTCAGCAGGAACGACGTCTGATTCAGATCCACCCGCGCCGACGGCGCGGGCGCCGGATCGTCCGCCACCTCGTCACGGCCGTACTCCTCCTCGTACCGGCGGACCACCTCGCCCACCGGCAGCGCCGGCCACAGCGTCGCCTCACCGCTGTCCCGGGCGATCACCAGCCGCTGCCCGCCACCGTCCGAACGCGGCCCGTCCGCACGGTCCTCCGCCCACACCACGAACCCGAGGTCGAACTCCCGCACCCGCACCTCACGATGCTGGTACGCCGGCACATCGCCGTTGATCCACTCCTCCGCGCGCTCCTGCGCCTGCGCGAACGTCACCATCGGTCAGCTCACTCCCCACCGGAAGAAACGGCGACGGCACGCGCGAAACCGCCGTCCACCATCAGGTTCGCCACGGTCTCCAGCTCCGGCGGCGAACCGGCCAGCCGCGCGAGGAACGCGTCGAAGTCCTCACCGCACGGCAACAACAGCCGCCCCACCCGCTCCGCCGGCGACCACGACGGGTCCACGTCCCGCGCGTCGTCGTACGCGCAGAACCACACCGAGCCGACCCGGTCGCCACGCACCTTCACCGCCAGCAGACCGCCCTGCACGAACGCCACGCACAGATAGTCCTTCGTGAGGTGATCACGCAGACACTTGTTGACGTACACCAGGTCGTTCACGGCCGCCTCGTCCCGCACCGTGAAGAACGGCTGGTCCACCAGCAGACCCAGCTCCGCGTCCAGCGCCGTACCCACCGGCGCGCACCCGCCCGCCGCCTTCAAGAACGACCGGTACGCACCCGGCAGCCGGTACCCGAGATCCTCCTCGACCCCCAGCACCTGCCCCTCCGACACCGCCACACCCGACTTCGGCAGCCCGAAATGCGCCGGCCGCGTCTCCTGCAACGGACGCGTACCCCGCTTGCCCTGGTCCGCCGACGACGTCGCCACCCCACCGTGATGCCGCAGCAACGCCTTCACCTCGGCCGGCACCAGCTCCAGCCGCCGCGTACCCGCCACGTGATGCCACGTCCAGCCGTGCGGCGTCGCCACTGCGGGCACCGTGTCCCACAGATCGTGCCCCGACGCCGACATCGCCGCGTTCGCCGACACGTAGTCCGTCAGCCGCAGCTCGTCGACACCGAAACCCTCCGGAGGCTCGGCGATCTCCACCGCCGCCCGCGCATAGGGCGAGAAATCGGGGTAACCGTGCTCGTCCACCCGCACCCCCCTGGGATGACGGGCCGCACGGACCGGATCCGGGAAGTTCACGACCTGCCCGGCGTAGGCCGCGTTCGGCGGCGCGGCGTGCCCCCCGGCCTGGCGGCCGGGATGATCCCCCAGCCCGAGCCGACCTGTCGTCATGGCGGTTGCCCCCTGCGGCACTCTGTACGACCCGCGGCGACCACCCTCGGCAACCACGCCCGTAGCGACTGTCACGTCTCAAGATCACCGCGCGGAACGCGGTGCCGACAGCCTATGCGGTACGACGACACGGGTCACCGGCCACCGGGCACCGCCCCCTCCGCTTCCGTGACCGGCCGTCACGCCACGGTGACAACCGGCACGAACACTGGCGTGTCGCCCCGCCCCAGCTTCCCCACCCGCCACACCGTTTGGCACTCTGTGACCTCCGGGGACCGCTCGGGAGGGAAGACGACCATGAACACGACACAGGCCGGACCACACACCGGCCGGCCCGGCGACACCCCGCTTCCCGTCCCCGCGCCCGCCTCCGGCGACCCCCGCATCGGCTGGAGCGCCCCCGCCCCCCACCACGCACCCCGGCTGCGCCACCGCCGCGACGGCATCCTCCCCACCGTCGCCGCCGCCCTCTCCGTGCACGGCACCACCCTCACCGGCACCGCC
>DASTDN010000019.1:0-15237 GCA_035710365.1 Streptomyces sp.
CCAGCTCATCACCGAGACCGACGGCGTCCGGAAGTCCGCCGGTGTGGTGGCGTACGAGCTGGCGACCGGCGAGATCCACGTCTTCCAGGCGAAGTCCGTGATCTACGCCTCCGGCGGCTGCGGCAAGTTCTTCAAGGTGACGTCGAACGCCCACACCCTGACCGGTGACGGCCAGGCCGCCTGCTACCGGCGCGGCCTGCCGCTGGAGGACATGGAGATCTTCCAGTTCCACCCGACGGGCATCTGGCGCATGGGCATCCTGCTGACGGAGGGCGCCCGCGGCGAGGGCGGCATCCTCCGCAACAAGGACGGCGAGCGCTTCATGGAGAAGTACGCGCCGGTCATGAAGGACCTCGCCTCGCGCGACGTCGTCTCGCGGTCCATCTACACGGAGATCCGCGAGGGCCGCGGCTGCGGTCCCGAGGGCGACCACGTCTTCCTGGACCTCACGCACCTCCCGCCGGAGCAGCTGGACGCCAAGCTGCCCGACATCACGGAGTTCGCGCGGACGTACCTGGGCATCGAGCCGTACACCGACCCGATCCCGATCCAGCCCACCGCGCACTACGCCATGGGCGGCATCCCCACCAACGTCGCGGGTGAGGTCCTGGCGGACAACACCACCGTCGTGCCGGGCCTCTACGCCGCCGGCGAGGTCGCCTGCGTGTCCGTGCACGGCGCCAACCGGCTCGGCACCAACTCACTGCTCGACATCAACGTGTTCGGCAAGCGCGCGGGCATCGCCGCCGCCGAGTACGCGAGCACCGCGGACTTCGTGGAGCTGCCCGAGAACCCCGAGTCGCTGGTCGTGGAGCAGATCGAGCGGCTGCGCACCTCCACCGGCACCGAGCGGGTGGCGGAGCTGCGGCGCGAGCTGCAGGAGACCATGGACGCCAACGTCATGGTGTTCCGCACCGAGCAGACCATCAAGACGGCCGTCGAGAAGGTCGCCGAGCTGCGCGAGCGGTACAAGAACGTGGCGATCCAGGACAAGGGCAAGCGGTTCAACACCGACCTGCTGGAGGCCGTCGAGCTGGGCAACCTGCTCGACCTGGCCGAGGTCATGGCGGTCTCCGCGCTGGCCCGCAAGGAGTCCCGCGGCGGTCACTACCGCGAGGACTACCCGAACCGCGACGACGTCAACTTCATGCGCCACACCATGGCGTACCGCGAGGTGGGCGGCGACGGCACCGAGACCGTCCGACTCGACTACAAGCCGGTCGTCCAGACCCGCTACCAGCCGATGGAGCGTAAGTACTGATGGCAACCCCTGTTCTGGACAAGGCCGAGACCCCGGGCTCAGCGTCCGCGGACTCCCCGTACATCACCGTCACCTTCCGCGTCCGCCGGTACAACCCGGAGGTCGCGGCGGAGGCGAGCTGGCAGGACTTCCGGCTGGAGATCGACCCGAAGGAGCGCGTCCTCGACGGGCTCCACAAGATCAAGTGGGACCTGGACGGCACGCTGACGTTCCGGCGCTCCTGCGCGCACGGCATCTGCGGCTCGGACGCCATGCGGATCAACGGCAAGAACCGGCTGGCCTGCAAGACGCTGATCAAGGACCTCGACCCGGAGAAGCCGATCACGGTCGAGCCCATAAAGGGCCTGACGGTCCTCAAGGACCTCGTGGTCGACATGGAGCCGTTCTTCCAGGCGTACCGCGACGTGATGCCCTTCCTGATCACGAAGGACACCAACGAGCCGACGCGTGAGCGCCTCCAGTCCGCCGAGGACCGCGAGCGCTTCGACGACACGACGAAGTGCATCCTGTGCGCCGCCTGCACGTCCTCGTGCCCGGTGTTCTGGAACGACGGGCAGTACTTCGGCCCGGCGGCCATCGTCAACGCGCACCGGTTCATCTTCGACTCGCGCGACGAGGCCGGCGAGCAGCGCCTGGAGATCCTCAACGACCGCGACGGCGTGTGGCGCTGCCGCACGACGTTCAACTGCACGGACGCCTGCCCGCGCGGTATCGAGGTCACGAAGGCCATTGCCGAGGTGAAGCGCGCGCTGATCACGCGTCGCTACTGACGTTCGGCACCCGACGCCCGGGGCCCCGCCTGTCCGCAGGCGGGGCCCCGGGCTTTTCCGTGCCCGCGCCGCTCCGGCCACGCTGCGGCCGGGCGTGTTCCAGCCCACACCATCACGCGTTGAACGCGTTCAAAAACAGGTCTACAGTCGTCCTCGACAGCGTTTTGAACGTGTTCAAGAAGGGTGGGGGCAATGGACCGCACGGTCATCGCCTATGTCATCTACCTCGCGGTCAGCGTCGCGCTGACCGTGTGGGTGGCCCGGACGCTCAGCCACAACGGGCGGGTCTTCCTCGCCGATGTACTGCGGGGCAACGAGAAGCTCGCCGACGCCGTGAACCACCTGCTGGTCGTGGGCTTCTACCTCGTCAACCTCGGCTTCGTCGCGCTCTACCTGAGCGACGACGGGACGGTCCTCGACACCCGGGGCGTCTTCGAGGCCCTGTCGACGAAGCTCGGTGTGGTCCTGCTGGTGCTGGGCGTCCTGCACCTGCTCAACGTGTACGTCCTGAACCGCATCCGGCGGCGCGGGATCATGGAGCGGGAGCAGATGCCGCCCGTCGCCCCGCAGGCCTGGGTCACCCCGGCCGCGGGAGCGTGACGGGCGTGCCGGACGACGGCCGGGACGCCGCCGGGCGGGCCTCGGGGGACCCGCCCGCCGCGCCGGCCACGACGGACCGGGACGCCGCGCGCGTCCCGGTCCGCGGGCTCACCGTGCTCTACGACGCCGGGTGCTCCCTGTGCACGCACCTGCGGGGCTGGCTGGCCCGGCAGCCGCAGCTCGTGCCGCTGACGTTCGTCCCGGCCGGTTCCGGGGAGGCCGGGCGGCTCTTCCCGGGCCTCGACCACGGGGCCACCCTCGGCGAGATCACCGTCGTGGGCGACACCGGCCAGGTCTACCGGGGCGCCGCCGCCTGGATCGTGACCCTGTGGGCGCTGCGCGAGCACCGTCCGCTCGCCCACCGCCTGAGCACCCCGGCGGGCGTGAGGCTCGCCAGGGGGGCGGTGCTGGCCGCCGCCCGGTGGCGGGGCACGCAGTGGGGCGGGCAGGTCCACCGGCGCTCCGACGGCTGGGCGTACGACCCCGGCCGGGGCTGGACGTACGACCCGCCGGCCTGCGACTCGGGGGCCTGCGGCCCGCGACGGGCCTCCTCCCCCTGACGTTAGGCTCTGTTCCCGTGCCCGCGAAGAACGAAGGACCCGACGGCGCCGCCCCGCCCAGCAAGTCCGAGCAGACCCGCGCCCTGATCCTGGAAACCGCCATGCGGCTGTTCCAGGAGCGCGGCTACGACCGGACCACGATGCGGGCCATCGCCCAGGAGGCCGGCGTCTCCACCGGCAACGCCTACTACTATTTCGCGGGCAAGGAGCACCTGATCCAGGGCTTCTACGACCGGATCGCCGCCGATCACCAGGTGGCCGTGCGGGAGGTGCTGGACCGGGAGACCGACCTGGAGGCCCGGCTCGCGGGCGTGCTGCGTGCGTGGCTGGACGTGGCGACGCCGTACCACGAGTTCGCGGTGCAGTTCTTCAAGAACGCCGCCGACCCGGACAGCCCGCTCAGTCCGTTCTCCGAGGAGTCGGAGCACGCGCGCGAGGAGGTCATCGCCATCCACCGCGAGGTGCTGGCCGGGGCGCGGACGAAGGTGCCGGAGGAGCTGCGGGACGTCCTGCCGGAGCTGATGTGGCTGTCGCAGATGGGCCTCGTCCTGTACTGGATCTTCGACCGGACCGAGGGCCGGGAGCGCAGCTACCGGCTCGCCGGCCGGGGCGCCCGGCTCACCGCGCGGGGCATCGCGCTGGCCCGGTTCCGGGTGCTGCGTCCGCTGGTGCGGGACGTGCACGAGCTGTTCCGGGACTTCCTGCCGGGCATGACGAAGGCGCTGCCCGACCCGGGCCGCAAGGCGTAGCCCGCGTCAGGCCCGGAGTGCGGCCAGTTCGATCACCGTGATGTCCGAGGGGGCGCCCACCCGCGTGGGCGGGCCCCAGGCCCCCGCGCCCCGGGTGACGTACAACTGCGTGTCGCCGTAGCGCTCCAGGCCCGCGAGGGTGGGGTTGGCGGCGGAGGCGATGAGGCTGCCGGGCCAGAGCTGGCCGCCGTGGGTGTGGCCGGACAACTGGAGGTCGACGCCGTGCTCGACGGACTCGTGGATCTGCACCGGCTGGTGCGCCATCAGCACGCACGCGCGGGCCGGGTCGCGGTCGCCGAGGGCCTTGGAGAAGTCGGGGCCGCGGCCCTCGTCCTCGCCGTGGACGTCGTTCACCCCGGCCAGGTCGAAGTGGGGCAGTTCGCGGCGGGCGTTCTCCAGGGGCAGCAGTCCGAGCCGCCGCACCTCCTCGACCCACTGTTCGGCGCCGGAGAAGTACTCGTGGTTGCCGGTGACGAAGTAGGCGCCGTGCCGGGCCCGCAACTGCGCGAGGGGGGCGGCCGCCGGGCGGAGGTCCTCGACCGAGCCGTCCACGAGGTCGCCGACCACCGCGATCAGGTCGGGCTGGGTGGAGTTGACGGTGTCCACGACCCGCTGGGCGAAGCCCCGGCCGAGGACGGGGCCGAGGTGGATGTCGCTGACCACCGCGATGCGGTAGCCGTGGGCCGCGCGCGGCAGCCTGGCCAGCGGGACGGTGACCCGCTTGATCCCCGGGCCGCGCAGCACGCCGTACGTGCCGTGGCCGACGATGCCGACGGCCGCGGTGGCGGCGGCACCGGCGACCACCCGGGAGACGAACAGCCGCCGGGAGGGCACGGCGAGGGGACGGTCGCCGCGGGGACCGGGCTCGGCGAGGGGGCCGTCGTCCGAGGGGGCGGGGCCGGTGAGGGGGCGGTCGTGGGAGGGGTCCGGGGCGGCGGGCGCGGGGGTGGTGGCCGCGGTCGCGGGGGCCGGGGTCCGGGCCGGTTCGGCGGCCGGTGCGCGCCGCCTGAGGAGCCACCGCAGCAGCGGTCGTACGAGCTCGCCCGCCGCCACCCCGAGCAGCAGGTAGACCGACAGGGCCAGCCACAGGAAGCCCGGCCAGGCCAGGGTGCGCTGGAGCCAGAAGGGGGCGCCGGCGCGTTCGGCGACGAGGGCCGCCACCGCGAGGGCCCAGCCGCCCGCGACGACCGCCGCGCCGGCCCGGCGGACCCGCCCGGGGCCGCGGGTGGTGTCGCGGAACAGGCGCCGCCACACGTACCAGTTGGCCGCCGCGACGACGCCCAGCACCAGCAGCGCGACGAGCACGAAGACGATGACCACGGTTCTGTGTCCCCTTGTCCCCTCGGCCGTTATGACGTGCGGCGCAGTGCGCGCAGTCCGCGCAACCCGATGAGTCCGACGACCGTCCCCCATACGAAGGACGCGACGGCGAGCAGCAGATGGACCCAGAAGTAGCCCGTGGGGTCCCCGTCGTCGAACGCGAGCCCGCTGCCGTCCTCGACCAGGTTTCGGACGAAAGTGATCCAGATGACCCAGCTCCACGCCCCGAAGGCGAGCAGGAACCAGGAGACGCGGCGGCTGAGCTTCATACGGCCAGTATCTCCGCCGAGTGACTGGTTCCGGCGCCGGGGTGGGGAGCGGGGCGGGACATCCCTGGCAGGTGCATGTACGTTCTCGGTCGTGTCCGCACCCAAGAACAGCGTCAGCCGGTCCCTGCTGGTCGCTTCCGCCGTCGTCGTGTCCGCCGCGCTGACCGCGCCCGCCGTGTCGGCGGCGCCGAAACCGACCCCGTCGGCCGCTCCCCCGGCGAGCATGTCGGCCGTGGGCGGCGCCCGCCTCGCGCGGCCCGGCACGCAGGTGGACCTGGCCGGGGACGCGCCGGTCCTGCCGAAGGGCGTGTCGGCCCGCTCGTGGGTCGTCGCCGACGCGGAGTCCGGCGAGGTGCTGGCCGCGCACAACGCGCACTGGCGGCTGGCCCCGGCGAGCACGCTGAAGATGCTGTTCGCGGACACGCTGCTGCCGAGGTTCCCCAAGACGCTCAAGCACCGGGTCGCGCCGTCCGACCTGGCCGGCATGGGGGTCGGCTCCAGCCTGGTCGGGATAAAGGAGGACGAGACCTACACCGTCCACGACCTGTGGCTCGGGGTGTTCCTGCGGTCCGGCAACGACGCCGTGCACGTGCTGTCCGCCATGAACCAGGGCGTGAAGAAGACCGTCCGCGAGATGAACGAGCACGCCGACGAGCTCCAGGCCCTCGACACGAACGTGGTCTCCCCCGACGGCTACGACGAGCCCGGCCAGGTGTCCTCGGCGTACGACCTGACGCTGATCGCCCGTTCGGGTCTGCAGAAGAAGGACTTCCGGGAGTACTGCTCGACGGTGACGGCGAAGTTCCCGGGCGAGACGAAGAAGAACAAGAAGGGCAAGAAGGTCCGGGGCACCTTCGAGATCCAGAACACCAACCGCCTGCTGACCGGCGACTACGACGTCGACCAGTACACGGGCATCGCGGGCGTCAAGAACGGCAACACCACCAACGCCGGCGCCACCTTCACGGGCGTGGCCGAGCGGGGCGGCAAGGTGCTGCTGGTGACGGTGATGCACCCGGAGAAGGGCGATCACAACCAGGTCTACAAGGAGACCGCCGACCTCCTCGACTGGGGCTTCAAGGCGGCCGGCAAGGTGCGGCCGGTGGGTGCGCTGGTGCCGCCGAAGTCCGCGCGGGCGAGCGACGGGCCCGGCGGCGGTGCCTCGGGCAAGGCGGGCGGGACGGGCGAGGGCGCCGAGGGCAGCGGGCCGGTGGCGAACGCCTCGCCGGGCGGCACCGGCGGCATGGGCACGGCGCTGGGCATCGCCGGCGGTGTGCTGGTGGTGCTCGCGGGCGCGGCGTTCCTGGTCAACCGGCGCTGGCCGCTGCCGGACCTGGTCCGCCGCCGGACGCGCCCGTGACCCCGGACCCGGACTCCGGCGCGTCCTCGTGGCCCGTCGCGGTCCAGGCCGCGCAGTACAGCACCAGTTTCGCCGTGAAGTTGATCCACAGCAGCAGGGCGACGGGCACGCCGAAAGCGCCGTACATGCTCTTGGCGGCCACGCCCTGCAAGTAGCCGCTGAGCAGCAGCTTGAGCAGTTCGAAGCCGATCGCGCCGGTCAGGGCCGCCACCAGGAGGCGGCGGCGCGGCGGTTCCACGCCGGGCAGCAGCGTCAGCACGTACAGCAGGAGCAGGAAGTCGGCGAGGACGGCGACGGCGAACGCGGCGACGTGCAGCAGGACGCTGCCGATGCCGCCCTCGTCGATGCCGAGCAGGCGGACGAGCCGGCCGACCGTCGCCGAGGCGACCGTGGAGACGCCGATGGTGACGAGGACGGCGCCGCCGAGCCCGACGAGGATGCCCGCGTCCTTCAGTACGCGCCGGAGCGGGTTCTCGTCCTCGTCGGGCAGTTCCCACACGGCGCGCAGGCACTCGCGCGTGGAGCCGGCCCAGCTCAGGCCGGTGAACAGCAGCGCGGCGGCGGCGATGAGGCCGACGGTGCCGGCGTTCTCCACCAGGCCCCCGATGTCGAGCCGGTCGGAGATGCCGGGCACCTGATCGGCGAGCCTGTCCTGGAGGACGGCCTGCCGGCCGGTGCCGAAGGCGGCGGCGGTGACGGCGGCGGCCACGGTCAGCACCGGGAAGAGCGCGACGAAACTGGTGAACGTCATCGCCGCGGCCAGCCGCGTCCACTTCACGCGGTCCAGCCGCTCGAACGACCGCCACGCGTGCGTGCGCATCGCCCGCGCCGCCGCCGGCCCGACCACGGGAAGCCTTTTCAGCCAGTCCATGATCTGCATCTGCCCCCGGCCGGGGCGTGTGACGCGTCACACCGCCCGGAACACCCAGGTCCGGGTGCCGTAGAAGCGCAGGACGGTCGCGAGGGCCATGCCGACCCCGGCCCCGGAGATCGTGTCGGCGCGCTGCGAGGTGAAGCCGAGCAGATAGTGGCTCACGCCGAGGCACAGGAGCTGCACGAGGGCGCCGGCCACGTTCACCGCGAAGAACACGGCGTACGGGCGCAGTCCCCGCGGCCTGATCCGCCGGTAGGTGCCCAGCGCGTTGCCCAGGTAGGCGACCGTGCAGCCGGCCGCGAAGGACAGCGTCTTGGCGGTGAGCGGACCGAGCCCGGCGGGGCCGCGCAGGTACGAGAAGAGGGCGAGGTCGGTGGCGTACGCGAGGATTCCGGCGGTGGCGAAGCCGAGCACCTCGCGGCGGCGGCCGACCGCCGGACGCTTCACCAGTTCGCCACGGCCAGCGCGTACATGACCACCCAGCCCAGGCCGATGACGGCGAGCGCCCGGTCGTGGAGGACGACGTCCTCGGGTTCGCCCGCGGTGCCCCGGTCGGCGAAGACGGCGTACCGCAGGACGGCGAGGACGAAGGCGACCACGGAGAGCTGCCGCCAGGGCAGCACGCTGGTGTGCGGGACGCCGCCCTCCTCCAGGGCCCACAGGCAGTAGCCGAGGACGGCCACCCCGGCCGCGAGCTGCCACACGAACCGCAGGTAGCCGGTGGTGTACTCGGTGAGCAGCGCGCGGGTGGCGCCCGCCCGGCCGCCCAGTTGGACGGCCTCGGAGTAGCGCTTGGCCGACACCATGAACAGCGCCCCGAAGCCGGTCGTGATCAGGAACCAGCGGGAGAGGGGGATGCCGAGGGCGAGCCCGCCCGCGACGGCCCGCATCAGGAAGCCGGTCGTGACGACGGCGAGGTCGACGACGAGGACGTGCTTCAGGCTGACGCAGTACGCCAGTTGCATGCCGAGGTAGGCGGCCAGCAGGGCCGCGACGGCGGGCGTGGCCAGCCGGGCGGCGGCGACGGGCGCGAGGACGGCGAGGGTGCCGCCGACGGCGTACGCGAGGGGGACGGGCACCTGACCGGCGGCGACGGGCCGGTGCCGTTTGACGGGGTGGGCGCGGTCGGCGTCGGCGTCGCGGGCGTCGTTGACCAGGTAGACACCGGCGGCGCACGCGGTGAAGAGGACGAAGACGAGGGCGACCTGCGGCAGGGCGCGGGCGGTGAACAGTTCCCCGGCCGCGGCGGGGGCGGCGACGACGAGGGCGTTCTTGACCCACTGCTTGGGCCGGGCCGTCCGCAGCAGGCCCCCGAGGAGGCCGCCCCGGTGCGTCCCGGGGGCGTCCTGCGGTGGCGCGGCGCGGGCGGGGCGGCCCGTGGTGGGGGCGGGGTCAGCCACGGCGGGCCCCGCGCGGGTCCGGGCCGTGCATCCAGCGCGCCCCGGCCCGCGCCGTGAGCGCCCCGAGGGCGGCGCCCGCCGCGACGTCGGAGACGTGGTGCACGCCGACGACCAGCCGGGACAGGCACACCGCGGCGGCCAGCGGCGCCGCCGCGTACGCGCCGAGCGCGCCGTAGGCGACGGCGGCGGCCGCGGCGGAGCCGGCGTGGGCGCTGGGGAAGGAGTACCGGCCGGCGGTGCGCACCCGGGGTTCGACGTGGGCGGGACGGGGCCGGCGCACGGCCCTCTTCACGGCCATGCAGGCCAGGTGCGCGCCCGCGGTGAGGGCGGTGCCGCGCAGCCAGGCGGCCCGGCGCGGGCGGTCCGCGGCGGCGCCGAGCAGGCCCGCGGTGAGCCACAGCGCGCCGTGCTCGCCCGCCCGGGACAGGGCCCGCGCGACGGCGGCCACGGCGGGGTCGGCGCCGCGCGCGTGGCACGCCGCGACGACGCGCCGGTCCCAGCCGTCGAAGCCGCGGAGGGGGTCGTGATCCATGGCTGTCACTGTTCACGCCGCCCGCGCCGGAACTCCGGCAATATTGAGCGACATACCATTAATCACCCATTTCGGGTAGAACACGGACGTCACTGGACCGGTCGGCGGCATCCCGGCGATACGGTCACCGGCATGTCCGCCGACACCGTCGCCCTCACGGGCTGGGGCCGCACCGCGCCCACCGCCGCCGCCCGGCTGGTGCGCCCCGGGACGTACGAGGAGGCCGTGGCGGCCGTGCGGGCGTGCACGGCACGCGGCGCCATCGCCCGCGGCCTGGGGCGCGCCTACGGCGACGCCGCGCAGAACGCGGGCGGTGCCGTGCTCGACATGACGGGCCTGGACCGCGTGCACGCCGTCGACGCCGACGGCGGCACCGTGCTGTGCGACGCGGGCGTGTCGCTGCACCGGCTGATGGAGGTACTGCTGCCGCTCGGCTGGTTCGTGCCGGTCACCCCCGGCACGCGCTACGTCACGGTCGGCGGCGCGATCGCCGCGGACATCCATGGCAAGAACCACCACGTGTCGGGTTCGTTCGCGCGGCACGTGCCCTCGTTCGAGCTGCTCACCGCCGACGGGGAGATCTGCACGGTGACGCCGGGCACGCCCCTGTTCGAGGCGACGGCCGGCGGCATGGGCCTGACCGGCGTGATCCTCACGGCCACCGTGCGGCTCCAGCCGGTGGAGACGGCGCTGATGAGCGTCGACACCGAACGCGCCACGGACCTCGACGACCTGATGGCCCGTCTGACGGCCGGCGACGCCCGGTACCGCTACTCGGTCGCCTGGATCGACCTGCTGGCGCGCGGGGCGGCGACCGGCCGCGCGGTCCTCACCCGCGGCGACCACGCGCCCCGGGCCGCGCTGGACGCGCTGCCGCGCACGTCCCGTGCCCGCCGCGCCCCGCTCGCCCTGCGCACCTCCCGCCTCCCGGCCCCGCCCGCCCACGTCCCGGAGGGGCTGCTGGGCCGCACCACGGTGGGCCTGTTCAACGAGCTGTGGTACCGCAGGGCGCCCCGCGCCCGCACGGGCGGGCTGCAGGGCATCCCGTCGTTCTTCCACCCGCTGGACGGGGTGCCGCACTGGAACCGGGTCTACGGCCGCGGCGGCTTCGTGCAGTACCAGTTCGTCGTCGGGCACGGCCATGAGGACGCCCTGCGCCGCATCGTGCGCCGGGTCTCGGGACACCGCTGCCCGTCCTTCCTCGCCGTGCTGAAGCGGTTCGGGGAGGCCGACCCGGGCTGGCTGTCCTTCCCGGTGCCGGGCTGGACGCTCGCGTTGGACGTCCCGGCCGGGCTGCCGGGCCTCGCGGCGTTCCTCGACGAGCTGGACGAGGAGGTGGCGGGCGCGGGCGGGCGCGTCTACCTCGCCAAGGACGCCCGGCTGCGGCCCGAACTGCTCGACGTCATGTATCCGCGGCTGCCCGCGTTCCGGGCGCTGCGCGCGGAACTCGACCCGCTCGGCGTGTTCGCCTCGGACCTCTCCCGCCGCCTCGGCCTCTAGCCACCCCCGCCCCGACCTCCAGGAGCCTTCCGTGAAGGACGCCTTCGGCCTCCCCCAGTCCCTGCTCGTCCTCGGCGGCACGTCCGAGATCGCGCTGGCCACCGCGCGCCGCCTGATCGCCCGCCGCACCCGCACGGTGTGGCTCGCGGGCCGCCCCGCCCCCGCCCTGGACGAGGCCGCCGCCGGGCTGCGGAGCCTGGGCGCCCAGGTGCACACGGTCGCCTTCGACGCCCTCGACCCGGAGTCGCACGAGGCGGTGCTCGGCAAGGTCTTCGCCGAGGGCGACGTCGACATGGTGCTGCTCGCCTTCGGTGTCCTCGGCGACCAGGCGCAGGACGAGCGGCAGCCGGTGAGCGCGGTGCGGGTCGCGCAGACCAACTACACGGGCGCGGTGGCGGCGGGCCTGGTGTGCGCGGGCGCGCTCCAGGAACAGGGCCACGGCTCCCTCGTCGTGCTGTCGTCGGTCGCGGGCGAGCGGGCCCGGCGCGCCAACTTCATCTACGGCTCCAGCAAGGCGGGCCTGGACGCGTTCACGCAGGGCCTGGGCGACGCGCTGTACGGCACGGGCGTGCACGTCATGGTCGTACGGCCGGGGTTCGTGCGCACGAGGATGACCGCCGGGCTGCCCGAGGCGCCGCTCGCGACGACGCCGGAGGCGGTCGCCGCGGCCATCGTGCTGGGCCTGCGGCGCCGCTCGGAGACGGTGTGGGTGCCGGGGGCGCTGCGTCCGGTGATGGCGGCGCTGCGCCTGCTGCCGAGGTCGCTGTTCCGCCGCCTGCCGGTCTAGCGGAGGGGGCCGCCGGGGGGCTCAGTGGGCCGGCAGGGGCCCGTGCTCGGCGTGGTCCGGCTGCGCGGGCACGACCGTGCCGCCGAAGGCGAATTCGCGGAGCTTGCGCCACACGCGGTCGGCGCCCTGCTCGTAGAGCGCGAAGCCGGTGCAGGGCCACTGGGCCTCGTAGCCGCCCAGTTCCGCGTGGGCGCGGTCCATGGCGGCCTCGTCGATGCCGTGCGCCACCGTGACGTGCGGGTGGTACGGGAACAGCAGTTCGCGGGCGACGGGGCCGGAGGCGTCCCGGACCTGCTTCTGCAGCCAGCCGCACGCCTCGCCGCCCTCCACCACCCGTACGAACACCACGGGCGACAGCGGCCGGAAGGTGCCGGTCCCGGACAGCCGCATCACGAACGGCCGGCCGGCCGCCGCCACCTCGCCCAGGTGCGCCTCGACGGCGGGGACGGCGGCGCTGTCGAGTTCGGTCGGCGGCAGCAGGGTGACGTGCGTGGGGATGCCGTGAGCTGCGGCGTCGCCGAAGCCCGCGCGCAGCGCCTGGAGCTCGCTGCCGTAGGGCTCCGGGACCGCGATCGACACACCGATCGTTACGGTCCCCACGTCGTCTCCTGTCGTCCTCGTGTCGTACGCGCGCCCGCCCGTTCCGGCGGGAGCGGCCCCCGGTGGGGTGCCGCTCGTGCGGCGCCCCGGCTATCGACTGTACGGCCATCCCCGCGCGGCGGGCAGGCGCAACCGACGTGATGTGCGGCGCTGTCCGGTGGTGCGGGCGGGTGCCGGGATGCCGTTCAGTGTTTGGCGGGCAGGAAGCCCACCCTGTCGTACGCCTGGGCGAGGGTCTCGGCGGCGACGGCCCGCGCCTTCTCCGCGCCCTCGGCCAGGATCGAGTCCAGGGTCTCGGGGTCGTCCAGGTACTGGTGGGTGCGCTCGCGGAACGGGGTGACGAAGTCGGTCATGATCTCGGCGAGGTCCGTCTTCAGCGCGCCGTATCCCTTGCCCTCGTACCGCTGCTCCAGTTCGGCGATGCTCGCGCCGGTGAGGGTGGAGTGGATGGTGAGGAGGTTGCTGACGCCGGGCTTCGCGGCGACGTCGTAGCGGATCACGGTGTCGGTGTCGGTGACCGCGCTCTTGACCTTCTTCGCGGTGGCCCGGGGCTCGTCGAGGAGGTTGATGAGGCCCTTCGGCGTGGAGGCCGACTTGCTCATCTTGACCGACGGGTCCTGGAGGTCGTAGATCTTCGCCGTCTCCTTGAGGATGTACGCCTTGGGGAGGGTGAAGGTGTCGCCGAAGCGGCCGTTGAAGCGCTCGGCGAGGTCGCGGGTCAGCTCGATGTGCTGGCGCTGGTCCTCGCCGACCGGGACCTCCTGGGCCTGGTAGAGCAGGATGTCCGCGACCTGGAGGACCGGGTAGGTGAACAGGCCGACGCTGGCCCGGTCGGCGCCCTGCCGGGCGGACTTGTCCTTGAACTGGGTCATGCGGGAGGCCTCGCCGAAGCCGGTGAGGCAGTTCATGATCCAGGCGAGCTGGGCGTGCTCGGGCACGTGGCTCTGCACGAAGAGCGTGCAGCGCGCGGGGTCGAGCCCGGCGGCGAGGAGCTGGGCGGCGGCGAGGCGGGTGTTGGCGCGCAGGTCCGCGGGGTCCTGCGGGACCGTGATCGCGTGCAGGTCGACGACCATGTAGAACGCGTCGTGGGTCTCCTGCAGCGCCACCCACTGGCGGACGGCGCCGAGGTAGTTGCCGAGGTGGAACGAGCCTGCGGTGGGCTGGATTCCGGAGAGCACGCGAGGTCGGTCATTCGCCATGCCCACCATTGTCTCAGAGCCGCGGGGGTGGTCCCGGGGGTGGGGAAGGGCGGCCCGCCGCCCACCCCCGGGCACGGGTTCAGCCGAGGTCGATCTCCGGGTAGAGCGGGAAGCCGGCGACCAGGTCGGCGGCCCGGCGGGCGGTCTCCTCGGCGACCTTGTCGTCCAGGACGTGGGCGGCCTTCGAGGGGGCGCCGGACTTGGTGGTGCCGGCCTCCGTGGCGGTGAGGACGCGGTCGATCAGGCCGGCGACCTCGTCCATCTCGGCGGTGCCGAGGCCGCGGGTGGTGAGGGCGGGGGTGCCGACGCGGATGCCGGAGGTGTACCAGGCGCCGTTCGGGTCGGCCGGGATGGCGTTGCGGTTGGTGACGACGCCGGAGGCCAGCAGGGCGGCCTCGGCCTGGCGGCCGGTGATCCCGTAGGAGGTGGCGACGTCGATGAGGTTCAAGTGGTTGTCGGTGCCGCCGGTGACGAGGGTGGCACCGCGCCGCATCAGTCCTTCGGCGAGGGCGCGGGAGTTGTCGACGATGCGCTGGGCGTAGTCCTGGAAGGCGGGCCGGCGGGCCTCGGCGAGGGCGACGGCCTTGGCGGCCATGACGTGCGGCAGGGGGCCGCCGAGGACCATCGGGCAGCCGCGGTCGACCTGGTCCTTGAGGGAGTCGTCGCACAGCACCATGCCGCCGCGCGGGCCGCGCAGGGACTTGTGGGTGGTGGTGGTGACGATCTGGGCGTGCGGCACGGGGTCGAAGTCGCCGGTCAGGACCTTGCCGGCGACGAGCCCGGCGAAGTGGGCCATGTCGACCATCAGGGTCGCCCCGACCTCGTCGGCGATCTCCCGCATGATCCGGAAGTTCACCAGGCGCGGGTAGGCGGAGTACCCGGCGACGATGATCAGCGGCTTGAACTCGCGGGCCTGGGCGCGCAGCGCGTCGTAGTCGACGAGGCCGGTCTGGGGGTCGGTGCCGTAGGAGCGCTGGTCGAACATCTTGCCGGAGATGTTCGGGCGGAAGCCGTGGGTGAGGTGGCCGCCCGCGTCGAGGGACATGCCGAGCATGCGCTGGTTGCCGAAGGCCCGGCGCAGCTCGGCCCAGTCGGCGTCGGTGAGGTCGTTGATCTGCCGGACGCCGGTCTTCCCCAGGAAGGGCACCTCGACGCGGGCGCCGAGGACGGCCCAGAAGGCGACGAGGTTGGCGTCGATGCCGGAGTGCGGCTGGACGTAGGCGTGGCGGGCGCCGAACAGTTCGCGGGCGTGCTCGGCGGCGAGCGCCTCGACGGTGTCGACGTTGCGGCAGCCGGCGTAGAAGCGGCGGCCGATGGTGCCCTCGGCGTACTTGTCGCTGAACCAGTTGCCCATGGCGAGGAGCGTGGCCGGGGAGGCGTAGTTCTCGGAGGCGATCAGCTTGAGCATCTCGCGCTGGTCGGAGACCTCCTGGCCGATGGCGTCGGCGACGCGGGG
>DASTDN010000020.1:0-26578 GCA_035710365.1 Streptomyces sp.
CCCCGGACCGGGGCGGCAGCGCCCTGAACCTGGTGGTGAACCACTCCTCCGCCATGCTGCCGACCGCCGTGCCCGGGCTGCGGGGCGTGGACGTGTCCTGGGTCCGCAAGCCCGACACGGGCAGTTCCAGCGAGCTGGCCGTGAACTTCAGTTCCGACGAGCACGGCATCCACCTCTCCTTCGACTCCTCCACGCGCGTGCTGCCCCCGGAGACCCTGTCCGCGCTGGCCACCGACTTCCTGCGGCTGGCGGAGTTCATGGCCGCCGAACCGCACCGGCCGCCGGCCCGGTGCGACCTGTCGCGTCCGACGGCGCCGGTGGCGGAGGGCGCGCGGGGTGCCGCCCGCGATCCGCGGGGCCTCGGCGCGGTTCTGGCCGAGGCACTCGGCGAGGCAGCGCGCCGGGAGCCGGACGGGGTGGCCGTCGTCGACGAGGACGGCCGGCTCACCCACGGTGAACTGCTCGCCGCCACGCACCGGCTGTGCCGGTCCCTCACGGGGCCGGGCGAGGGAGCAGGCCCGGTCGGGGTCTTCCTGGAGCGGTCCGCCGCGATCCCCGTCGCCTACGCGGCCGCGCTCGTGCTGCGGCGGACCTTCGTCCCGCTGGATCCCCGGCTGCCCGACGGCCGGCTCACGGCCATGGCGTCGGCCGCGGACGTGGACGTGGTGCTGGTGGACGCCACCACGCGGGAGCGGGCGGAGCGGATCTTCCCGCACGCGCGTCTGCGGGACGCCGCGGTGGAGCGGGCCGCCCCGGCGGTGCGGCCCGGCGTCACGCCCGCCGGGGCCGCCGGCCCCGGCCGCACGGCGTACGTCATGTTCACCTCGGGTTCGACCGGTACCCCCAAGGGCGTGCCGGTGAGCGAGGGCGCCCTCGTCAACTTCCTGGAGTCCGTGCGCGAGGACCCCGGCCTGGGTCCCGAGGACGTCGTCCCCGCCCTGACCCCGATCGGTTTCGACATCTCGCTGCTGGAGATCCTGCTGCCGCTGCTGTGCGGCGCGCGGCTGCACGTCCTGCCCGAGGAGGTCCGGTTCAGCGGTGCCCTGCTGGCCGCGCGCCTCGCCGACAGCGGGGCCACTCTCGTGCAGGCCACCCCGTCCACCTGGCGCCTGCTGCGGGCCGCTCGCTGGCGGGCGGCCCGGCCGATGACGCTGCTGTGCGGCGGGGAACGGCTCGACCGGGACCTCGCGGAACACCTGCTGGGCCAGGGCGCGGCCGTCTATCACATGTACGGCCCGACGGAAGCCACGATCTGGTCGAGCTGGCAGCGCGTCACCGACGCGGACCGCATCCACCTGGGCGCCCCCGCGCACCGCACCCGCTACTACGTGGTGGACACCGAGGGCCGTTCCGTCGCGCCGGGCATGCCGGGCGAGCTGGTGATCGCCGGTGAGTGCCTGGCCCAGGGCTACCTGAACGCCCCCTCGACCCCGTTCCGTGCCCTGCCCGACGGCACTCCCGCCTACTGGACCGGCGACCTGGTGCGCCGCGACGGGCCGTCCCACCTCACGTACGTGTCCCGCGCGGACGGCCAGCGCAAGGTCAACGGCTACCGCGTCGAACTCGACGAGGTGGCCGCCGCGGTACGCGCCGAGGCCCCGTCGGCGACCGTGTTCGCCGTGGTCAGGACGGAACCGGAGCCGCATCTGCGCTGCTTCGTGTGGCTGCCCGGCGGCGAGGACTTCGACACGGGCGCGGCGTACGAGCGCTGCCGGGGCACGCTGCCCTACTACATGGTGCCGACGGCGGTGCACCGGCTCCGCGAGATCCCGTTGACGGCCAACGGCAAGGCCGACGTCAAGCGGCTGGCGGAGGCGCCCCTCTCCTCGCTCGGCCTGTACGCGCGGGACGCGGGCGCCCGGCCCTGCCCGCGGGAGACGGCACCGGCCGCCCGTGACGCCGAGGACGGCGGCCTGCTGGCCGAGCTGCGCCGGATGGTCGCCGACGAGCTGGGCCTGCCGGCGCCCGACGCCGACCAGCCGCTCGGGTACCAGGGCGTCACCTCGCTGGGCTACAACGTCCTCGCGGCGCGGATCGGCGAGCGGTACGGGGTCGTCGTCCACGCGCACGACTTCTACCGCCTGAACACCCTGCGCAACGTCGCCGGGACCGTGGCACGACTGGCCGGCGGTCCTGCTCCCGAGCGCGGGCCCGCCCCGCCCGCACGGCGGCCAAGTGCCGTCACGACGGGCGGGGCAGCCGACGGGGACGACGGCCGGCTCGCGATCGTGGGGCTCTCGGCGGTACTGCCCGGCGGGCCCGACCCCGAGGCGTTCTGGCAGGCCCTGATCGCGGGCCGGGACTCCGTGGGCCCGGCCCCCGCCGCGCGCGGCCTGCCCGGCGAGACGGCCGGGTTCCTCCCCGGCGTCCGGGGGTTCGACGCCCGCTTCTTCTCCGTGTCGCCCCTGGAGGCGAGCTGGACGGACCCGCGGCAGCGGCTGATGCTCCAGTCCGCGTGGCACACCGTGGAGGACGCCGGCCGTGCCGCGTCCGAGCTGCGCGGCACCCGCACCGGCTGCTACATCGCCGCCACCGGCGCCGACTACGCGCTGCTCCAGGCGCGGGCGGACGCACGGCAGATGCCGTACTCGCTGGTGGGGCACTCCCTGAGCCTCATCGCGAACCGCATCTCGTCCTGGTTCGACTGGCACGGGCCCTCCCTGACACTGGACACGGCCTGTTCCGGTTCCCTGGTGGCCCTGGTCCGGGCGTGCCGTGACCTGCGCGCCGGGGTCTGCGACACGGCCCTGGTGGGCGGGGTGAACCTCATTCTCGACCCGCAGATCAACGAGGGGCTGCGCGCCGCGCGGTTCCTCTCCCCCGAGCACCGCATCGCGGCCTTCGACGCCCGTGCCGACGGCTACGTACGCGGTGAGGGGTACGGCAGCCTGCTGGTGAAACGGCTCTGCGACGCCCTCGCCGACGACGACACCGTGCTCGCGGTGGTCGAGAGCGTGGCGGAGAACCACGGGGGCCGCGCCAACTCCCTGACCGCGCCGAACCCGGACGCCCAGTCCCGGCTACTGCTCGACGCCTACACCCCCGCACTCGCCGCCCGCGTCGGCTACGTCGAGACCCACGGCACCGGCACGAAACTGGGCGACGCGATCGAGATCGACGCGCTGAAACGGGCGTGGGACCACCTGCTGCCCGGCCCGACGGGGTCCGGGAACCGGGTGTGGCTCGGCGCCGTGAAGACCCACATCGGGCATCTGGAACCGGCGGCGGGGATCGCCTCGGTGACGAAGGTGACGAAGGCGTTCGAGCACCGCGCCCTGCCCGGCAACCTGCACTTCCGGCAGCTCAGCCCGGCCGTCGAACTGGAGGGCACGCCCTTCGAGGTGCTGGAGAAGACGGTGCCGTGGGACAGCGACGACGGCACCGCGCTGGTCGCCGGGATCAGCTCCTTCGGCTTCGGCGGCAGCAACGCCCACGTCGTCCTCTCCTCCCCGCCGGAGCGCCCGCGCCCCGCCCCGCGGCCGGTCCGGTCCCGGCCACCGTCCGCGTACGGCCGGCTGGTGCCGCTGTCCGCCCGCACCCCGGGGTCGCTGCGCAGGTCGGCGGAGAGGCTGGCCGCCCACGTCGAGCGGGCGGGACGGCTGCCGCACGAGACGCTGCTGGACCTGTCGTACACGCTGTGCCGCCGGGACCACTTCGAGTACCGCCACGCCTGGGTCGTCTCCGACCCGGGCGACCTGCCGGGCCTGCTGCGCTCGGCGGGCGACCCGGTCCGCACGGCACCCGCCGGGCAGCGGGACGCGGCACCCGACGGAAGGCCGGAGGACGCGCCCCCGCCGACACCGGAGGAGGCACGCCGGCTGTATCTGGCGGGCGGGCCGCTGGACTGGCGCGGGCTGTTCGCGGGCCACAAGCCGCGCAGGCTGCGGCTGCCCTCCTACCCGTTCGACGAGACCGATCTGTGGTTCACGGACGAGGGGCGGAGGCCGTGAGGGCCGGGGAGGGCGTCGTGCCGGGCCAAGCGCCGCCGGCAGCCGGCGCGGAGGTGCTCGTCCCGGCCGGGCCGGGCGCGTTCCGCGCGCTGCTGCCGCCTGGCCACGTCTACTTCCGTGAGCACCTGGTGCGCGGCCGGCCCGTCCTGCCCGGTGTCGTCTGCCTGGACCTCGCCCTGAGGGGGGCCGCCCGGCTCCGCCCCGGGGCGCGGGTGCACGGGGTCGTGGACGCCGCCTGGCTGCGGCCGGTGTCCGGCGACGAACCGGGGGACGACCTCACCCTGGCGTTCCGGGACGGGCCGGACGGGGCGACGGTGGAGTACACGGTCACCTTCCGGGGCGCCCTCTGCGGCATGGGCACCCTGCTGTTCGACGCGCGGCACCGTGCCCCCGCCGTGGGCCTGGCCGTGCGGGACCGGATCTGCGAGAACACCCGCTCGCACCTCACCCGCCGCGACATCTACGGCGAGTTCTCCCACATGGGCATCGACTACGGCACGTACTTCCGCCGCATCAGCTATGTGCAGCGCCACGAACAGTCCTCACTGGCCTGGCTCTCCCACAACGACGGCACGCCGCTGGATCTCGTGAACCTCCTCGACTGTTCCTTCCAGTCGGGCATGGCGATTTCCATCGGTGAACACCGCGACAGCTTGATGCCGTATTCGATGGGCCATATGGTTTTCCACGCCCCGGCACGTTTTCCTGTCGGTTCCGCGTTCGTTCTGACGGAGAAGCATTCTCCTTTCCGGACCAGTTTCACGGTGTTCGACGATTCCTACGAACCGCTGATATCGGTTTTCGACCTCGGCGTGAAGCCCGCGATCTGAGTGCAGGGGATTTGTGGTGAGCGATGTCCCTCGGCGAGACGACAGCACCGCGCACGGCGCACGGCCCCTCGACGTCTCCCTGGTGCGCGGAGTCCCGGTGGAGCCGATGGCGTTCGCCCCGCGGTGGACGCCCGGCCGGCTGGGCCCTGCGGAGCCGCCCCGCGAGGGTCCCAGGACGTTTGTGGTGCCGCCCGGACAGCACCGGCTGCACGCGGAGCTGAGCGAGCGGTTCCCCGGCGACCGTGTCCTGCGGCTGGACGCGGCGGCCCTGGCCGGGCTCGCGGCCGGCGGCACGGCGGCCGGCGAGCACCTGGTGTTCGCCACCCGCACCTCCTGGGCGGACGGGGTCCGTGACGAGGACGTCGTCGCGTTCCTGAAGCTCGTCCACGCCCTGGACGGCCGGCCGGCGGTCCGTCTCGACGTCTTCACCGACAAGGCCGTGCCCAGCCCGCTGTTCGCCGCCGCCACCCACCCCGCGGACGGTGTGTACGTGGGGCTGGCGCAGACGCTCGCGAACGAACGGCCGGACTGGTCGGTGCGCTGCTTCTGCCTGCACGATCTCACCGCGGCCGAGCTGGCCCGGCTCCTGGACCGCACCCTGCCGACGGTCGTGGGCAAGCCCGTGTGCATCCGCGGCGAGGACTGCGCCACCCCCGCGATGGGCCCGGTGTCCCTCGGCGGCTGGCCCGCCCGGTCGGCGTTCCGGGAGGGCGGCACGTACGTGATCCTGGGCGGCAACGGCGGCATCGGGGGCCTGCTCGCCGAGTACCTCGCCGCCACCTACCGGGCCGAGCTGGTCGTGGTGGGCCGCCGCCCGCCCGAGCGCTTCGCGCCGCTGCGGGATCGGCTGCGCGAACTGGGCGCGCGCGACGTCCACTACCACCGGGCGGACCTCGCGGACGAACCCGCGCTCCGGCGCGCTCTCGGCGCCCACGACGTCATCCACGGGGTGGTGCACTCCGCGCTCGTCCTCGACGACGCGGCCCTCGCCACGATGAGCGAGGAGGTGCTGTGCGAAGTGCTGCGCCCGAAGCTGCACGGCGCGCACCATCTGCTGCGGGCGCTGCGCGGCAGGGACGTCGACTTCTGTCTCTTCTTCTCCTCCGTCCAGTCGTATCTCGCGAATGCCGGCCAGGGCAATTACGCGGCGGCGTGCGTCGCCAAGGACTCGTACGCGGACCTTCTCCGGAACGCCCTGCTGATCGACGCGAAAGTCATCAACTGGGGTTTCTGGGGAGAGGTCGGGGTCGTCGCGAAACCCGACTACCGCAAGCGGATGGCGGAATGGGGAATCGGTTCGATCGAGCCGGCCGAGGGGCTGGCGGCCGTCGAACGGTTTCTCGCGGGGGAACACCGGCAGATCACGTTCGTGAAGGCAACGGAAGAGGCGTTGACGCGTATGGGAATCACGCCGCACGAACCCGCCGCGCCGGGGATCCTCGACGAGCTGGTGCCGGTCCACGCGGGTGACGACGCCGACGCGGCCCGCAACCGGGACCTGGCCGAGCGGCTGGAGGCGTACACGCGGTGGCGGCTGCACCAGGTGGTGCTGCCCGCGACCACCGTCCCCAAGTACGCGAAGCTGAGGCGGGCCATCGACGCGGTCCCGCCCGCCCGGTCCCTGCCGCGCGCCGACCTCGTGCGGGAGCACCCGGAGCTGGCGGGCCACCTCACGCTGCTGGACCGGTGCCTGGAGCATCTGCCGGAGGTGCTGACGGGCGACGTCGACGCGCTGGACGTCCTGTTCCCGGACGGCGAGTTCGACCTGGTGGCGCCCGTCTACCAGAGCAACCCCATCGCCGACCACTTCAACCGGGTGGTGGCACGCGTCGTCGCGCGCTACCAGCGCCACCACGCCGGCCGGCCGCTCAGGATCCTGGAGGTGGGGGCGGGGACCGGCAGCACCACCCGGTTCGTCCTGCCGGAACTGGACCCGCGGGACGTGGAGTACCGCTTCACCGACCTGTCGTACGCCTTCCTGCACAAGGCCCGGGACGGGTTCGGCGGCGACCATCCGTTCGTCACGTACGAGATCTGCGACATCGAGCGCCCGCCGGAGGAGTACGCGGGTGCCTTCGACGTGGTCGTCGCGACGAACGTCCTGCACGCCACGGCGGACGTGCCCGCGACGCTGCGGAACGTGCGCGGTGTGCTGCGGGACGGCGGAATCCTCGTCCTGAACGAGATCACGGCCCGGCAGGACTTCGCCACGCTGACCTTCGGCCTCACCGACGGCTGGTGGCTCAGCCACGACGCGTACCGGATCGAGAACAGCCCCCTGCTCGACGGCGAACGGTGGCGGGCGCTGATGGGCGAGGCCGGTTTCGGCGCGGTGCGGTCCCACGGGGGCGACGGGCAGCAGGTGATGGTGGCGCTGGCGGGCGCGGCGGCGACGGCCGGTACGGCCACGGCCATGTCCACGTCCACGGCGGAGGCGGAGGCGGAGGCTGCGCCCGTAGCGACCGCGACCGCGACCGCGACCGCAGGGGATCTTCCCGCAGCCGGGGCCGGGGCCTCAGCCGGGTCCGGGTCCGGGGCCGGGGGCCGGACGACCGAGGATCTCCGGCAGGCCGTGGAGGAGTTCCTCCGCACCGTCATCGCGGACACCATGCGCTTCGACCTCGCCGAAGTCGAACCCGACCGGCCCTTCCGCGACATGGGCATCGACTCCCTCATCGCCATGGAACTCCTCAAACCCCTGCGCCAACGCCTCGGCTACCTCCCCGCCACCGTCCTCTTCGAACACCCCACCCTCACCCGGCTCACCACCCACCTCCTCACCGACCACACCGACACCCTCCACACCACCTTCGCCACCACCCCCACCCCACCACCCGAGCCAGAGCCGGAATCCGGTCCCGCGGGCCCCCGGGGCACGGCCGCCGGGGTGGCCGGCGGAACCGTCGAGGAGGCCGGCCGACGCGGCGGCGGACACGTACCGCGGGCCGGGGACATCGCCGTCGTCGGGATGTCCGCGCGGCTGCCGGGGGCGCGGAACGCCGAGGAGTTCTGGAGCAACCTGTTCGAGGGCGTGGACTGCACCTCGGCCGTCCCCCCGGAGCGGTTCAGCATGCGGCTCACGGAGGGGCCCGGGGCGGTCTCGTACACCGAGCGCGGCGCCTTCGTCGACGACGTCGACGCCTTCGACCACACGTTCTTCGGGCTCACCCCGAACGACGCGGTCCGGATGGACCCGCAGGAACGCCTGCTGCTCGAACAGACCTACCTGGCGATCCTGGACGCCGGGTACAGCCGGGCCAGGCTGGCCGGCAGCGACACGGGCGTGTTCGTCGGCGTCATGAACGGCGGGTACGCCTGGCACACCGTGAAGGAGCCGGGCGCGGCCCCGCCCACCTCGCTGTTCTGGTCGATGGCCAACCGCGCCTCGTACCACTTCGACTGGCACGGGCCGAGCATGGCCGTCGACACCGCCTGCTCGGCGTCCCTGACCGCCCTGCACCTGGCCTGCCAGTCCCTGCGGGCCGGGGAGTGCGACCGCGCCGTCGTCGGCGGGGTCAATCTGATCACCCACCCGCGGCAGTACCGGCTGCTGTCCGACCTGGAGATGCTGTCGCGCGGCGGGCAGTGCAGGCCCTTCGGCGAGGGTGCCGACGGGTTCGTGGACGGCGAGGGCGTCATCAGCCTCGTCCTCAGGCCCGCCGAGGACGCCGTACGCGACGGGGACCGGATCCTCGCCGTCGTCCGGGGCTCGGCGGTCAACGCGGGCGGCCGGGCCAACGGCTACACCGCACCGAACCCCGACGCGCAGTTCGCGGTCGTCACCAGGGCCCTCGCGGCGGCCGGCCTCTCCCCCGAGGACGTGGGCTACGTGGAGGCACACGGCACGGGCACCGCGCTCGGCGACCCCATCGAGCTGCGCGCGCTCGGCAAGGCCTACGCGACGGCGGGCACCCGGTCCATCCGGCTCGGCTCGGTGAAGTCCAACATCGGGCACCTGGAGTCGGCGGCCGGGCTGAGCGGCGTGCTCAAGGCGCTGCTGCAGATGCGGCACGGCCATCTGGTGGCGTCGCTGCACGCGGAGCGGCCCAACCCGCACCTGGACTTCGCGGCCACGCCGTTCCGGCTGTGCACCGAGCGGGAGGCCTGGCCCGACTCCCTCCCCCTGGTGTCCGCGGTCAGCTCCTTCGGCGCCGGCGGCGCGAACGCCCACGTCGTGCTGCGGGGCGTGCCCGAGGAGACCGGCCCGCCGCGGACCGGACCCGGGCGTGACCGCTACGTCGTCCCGGTCTCCCACCACAGCGGCTCCGGGCTCCTGCTGGCCCTGGACGACCTCCGGCAGTGGCTGACCGGCCGCCGCGTCGACATGGACGCCCTCGCGCACACGCTGGCCTGCCGCCGCGACCACTTCCGGCACCGTGTCGCGTTCGTCTGCCGCGACCAGGGCGAACTGCTGCGCGCCCTGGAGGAGGAACCCGGGCGCCGACGCAGGCCCGCGCCCCCGACGGGACGGGCGGTGGACGAGCTGTCCGCGGACACGGCCCACGAGATCGCGGCCCTGTACGAGTCGGGCGGCTCCCCCGACTGGGACGCCCACTACGCCCGCCGCGCCCCGCTGCCCCTGCCCGAGTACCGGTTCCTGCGCCACCGCCACTGGACCGACTCCGAGGAGTCCGGCTTCGGCGGCCTGTCCTCACTGGTGGCGGCGCACCGCATCGACGGCGCGACCATGGCCCCGGCGGCCTGGACGCTGTCGGTGCTCGCCGCGCGGCGGGAGGGCGCCGCCGTCGCGAACGTGCTGTGGCAGCGGCGGATCGACGACCCGGACACCGTGGAGGTCCGGGAGCGGGACGGCGAGCTGTCGCTCGTCGACCGGGTCACCGGCGCGGTGCACTGCACCGCCGAGCCGGCCGCACCCGCCGCCGTGCCCGCCCCGGCGGCGGGGTCCGTGCCGCCCGGTGCGCGCAGGCTGTACGGCCCGGACATCTACGCCGCGTTCCGCCGGCTCGGCTACGACTACGGCGCGCCGCTGCGCGGTCTGCGCTGGGCCGAGGTCGGTCCGGGCGCGGCGCGGGCCTTCGTGCACGTCGACCACGACTGGGGGTACGACCTGTCGCCCGCCCTGCTGGACAGCGGCATGCAGCTCTCCGTCCTGCTGGCGGCGGAGGACGACCCGGGCGCGGGGGTGTTCGTGCCGTACCACCTGGGGCGGCTGACGGTCGTACGGGCGCCGCGGGACGAGGCGGTGTTCTGCCACTGCGTGGCCCGGCCGGGCGGCGCGTCCCGGCGGACCCGGACGTACGACTTCTGGTTCACCGACGCGGACGGCGAGGTGCTGGTGACGCTGGAGGAGGCGGTGTCCGTGGCGGTCGACGGGCTCCGGCCGCCGCAGCCCCCCGCGCCGGAGCCCGCGCCGTTCACCGTCTTCGAGCTGAACTGACGGGGCGGCGATGACGGAGGTGGAGGGCGACGTCCTCATGTTCCCCGGGCAGGGCTCCCAGCACCTGGGCATGGGCCGGGACGTCTTCGACGCGTACCCCGCGCTGTGCGCGAGGGCCGACGACGTGGTCGGCTACAGCATCCGCGACCTGTGCCTGAAGGACCCGGAGGGCAAGCTCGGCGAGACCGCCCGCACCCAGCAGGCGCTCTACTTCGTGAGCTGCCTGATGTACCTCGCCCGCGTGGAGCGGCAGGGCGCGCGGCACGTGCGGTGCGTGGTGGGGCACAGCCTGGGGCTGTACCCGGCGCTGTTCGCGGCGGGTGTCTTCGACCTGTTCGAAGGGCTGCGGATCGTGTCCCGGCGGGGCGCTCTGATGCAGGAGGTGCGCGGCGGGGCGATGGTCGCGGTGATCGGGCCGCAGGCGGGCACGATCCACGAACAGCTCGTCCGCCTCGACTGCTTCGACGTGGACGTGGCCAACTACAACAGCCCGGAGCAGGTCGTCCTCAGCGGCACCGCGTCCCGGCTGGCCGAACTGGCGCCCCGGCTGGAGGGCGCCGGCCACCGCTGTGTGCCGCTGCCGGTGGGCGGTGCCTTCCACTCGCGGCACATGGAGCCGTGCCGGCGCGCGTTCGCCGGGTTCCTGCGGGACCGGGAGTTCGCGGCACCGGGCATGCCCGTCGTCTCCTCGACCAGCGGGCGGGTCCTGGACCCCGGCCACCTGCTGGAGGAGATGGTGTTCCAACTGGTGAAACCGGTGCGCTGGTGGCAGACCCTGACGCACCTGGCACGCACCGGGCACCGGAGCTTCAGCGAGGTCGGTCCGGGCACGGTGCTGACCAAGCTGAGCACGAGCGTCCTCGGCGGCGGAGCGCCACCGCCGCCGTCCCCGTCACCGGCATCGCTGTCGGCCGAACCCGAGGTGTGAGGACCATGGAGACACGCAACAGCCGGATCGCCGTCGTGGGCGGCGGGGGCGCGGGATCGGCCGCGGCCCGGCTGCTCGCCCGCGCGTACGACGTCACGCTCTTCGAGGCGGGCGACTACCTGGGCGGGCACGCCTACAGCCACCCCCTGGAGACGGAACGGGGCACGCTGCACGTCGACATGGGCGTGGAGCACTTCAACGAACGCCTCTCCCCCAACCTGTTCCGCATGCTGACCGAGTTCGGCATCGGGACGTACGTCGCCCCGTCGTCCGTGCACGTCGAGTTCCCCGGCGAACGGCAGACCTGGAACAACGTCAACTCCGCGGGCGGGCTGCGGGAGGAGCTGGAAGAGGAGTTCGACCGGTTCCACCACGAGATGAACCGGCTGACCGCCTCGCCCGTCGACGACCGGCACCGCGGCATGAGCATCGGGGAGTACCTGGACGAGAACGGATACTCCCCGCGCTTCAAGTACCAGGCGGTGAACCCCGTCATGAGCGTCTACTCGGGCTGTCACGCGCCGTCCCTGGACTACACCCTGATGTACGTCGCGCTGTCGTTCTCGACGCACCTGCTGTCCTTCTTCTCGGCCGGCTACTGGCGCAAGGCGGAGGGCGGCATCCACCGCTACTTCCAGCACGTGGCGCGGGAACTGGGCGGCCGGGTCCGGCTGGGCACGCCCGTCGACGCGGTCGTGCCCGGGCCGGACGGGGTGACGGTCGTCGCGGGCGGGCGGGAGCACGCGTTCGACCAGGTCGTGATGGCGACCCACGCGGACGTGTCGCGGCGCCTGCTGCGGTCGGCGGACCCCCGGTTCGCGCAGCGCCTCGACGGCTTCGCGTACGTCCCGGTGGAGAGCGTGCTGCACCAGGACACCGGCTGGCTCAGCCCGGAGGGCGGCGACGCCTACTGCCAGTTCCGCATGCCGGCGGGTTTCGACCTCGGCCGTGCCCGGGAGCAGCCCGGCAGCCTCACCCGGCACTGCAACGTGCTGCGCCCCTACCGGGACGTCAAGACGCCCGTCCTGATCACGTTCGACCCGCAGGAGACGATCGACCCGGAGAAGGTCGTCGTGCGCCGGGAGTGGAAGCTGCCGCAGTTGCGGCCCGCCGACATCCGCCACAAGCGGCGGCTGAAGGAGATCCAGGGCCTGGACAACGTGTGGTTCTGCGGCACCGACACCACCGTCACCGGCCACGAGGGCGCCGTCGTCTCCGGCATGGTGATCGCGGACCGGCTGGGCGTGCCGCATCCCTATGCCGACGACGCCCCGGCGGCCGGGCAGTTCCGCACGGTCAAGGACTTCATGGGGCTCTGAGCGTCCCGTGCCCGCTGCCGACATCCCCTCGGGAGCCGCACCCGCGGCCCCTCTTCCCGGACGGTGAGCAGACTGTGGAATTCCTCGCGCCCCAGTACACGGATCTTGCCCCGGTGGACGTCCCGGACGCGCTGCCCGGCTCCGTCCTCGTCGTCACCGACCGCGCGGACCTCGCGTCGGCGGCCGCGTCGCTCGGCGCCGGGTGCTGGTCCGCCGACCCCGCCGGGGCGGACCACGACGGCTTCGGCGAGGAGGCGCGCCGCCGCCTCGGTCGCCACGACACGCTCGTGACGGCCTGGGGGGCCGGCCCGCCGGACCAGGGGCCCGGCGACGCGTACGCCACGGCGGTACGGTTCGCGCGCGCCCAACTGGCACTGCTGCACGCCGTGCGGGCCGCGGGACGCCGCGTCCACCTCGTCACGCTGTCCGCGGAGGGTGACGTCCTGCCGTCGCTGCTGGACGGCATGGCCGTCTCGGCCGCGCGGGAGATCCCGCTGTCCCACACGGCCGTCGTGACCGGCGGGCCCCTGACCTCCGGCGCGCTGCGGGCGGCGATCGCGGCCGCCGCCCGGTACCCGGGGGCGCGGCTGAGGCTCCCGGGTACCGGGCGGCCCGTACGGCCGGAGCGGCTGGAGCACGTTCCGTGGGCGCCCGGCGGCGTCCGGCCGGGTGAGGTCTTCGCCGCCGGGGACCGTGTCGTGCTCGTGGGCGGGGCCGGGGGCGTGGGGCGGCAGGTGTGCCGGTATCTGAGCGAGCGGTGCGGCGCCGAGGTGTTCGTCCTCGGCCGCGGCACGCCCGGCCGGGAGGGGCTGGCGGCTCTGCGGGAGGCGGGCGCCCGCAGCTACCTTGCGGTTCCCGCGCACGAACCGGAGGCGCTCGAAGGGGCGCTGCGGTACGTCCGTGACGAGTCCGGGCCGGTCAAGGCGGTGTTCCACCTCGCCGGAGTGCTGGACGACTGCCTGCTGTACCACCTCACCCCCGAGCGCCTGGAGAACGTCCTGCGGCCCAAGGTGGCCGTCGCCCTCAACCTCGCGGCACTGCCCGGGCCGCTCCGCCCGGAACTGGTCGTCCACTTCAGTTCGCTGACCAGCGTGACGGGCAACACCGGCCAGGTGGCCTACGGCGCGGCGAACGCCTTCCTCGACCGGCTGGCCGCGTCCCGGCCCGGCTGGTACAGCGTCAACTGGGGCCTGTGGGACACCGACGGCGGCATGCGCATGCCCGACGGCCACACGTCGGGGCTGCGGGCGATGCCCGCGCGGCAGGCGTGCGACGCCCTGCTGTCGGCGCTCGCGGCGCGGGCCCGGCGGACGGTGATCTACGACGGGCACGTCGAGCCGCCCCCGCACACCCCGGGCGGCCCCGCCCCGGCCGCGCCCGCCGGAACCGCGGCCCCGGCCGCGCTGCCCGGCCCCCTGGCCGCGACCGCGGGGCTGCGTGACCGCACGACGCGATGGGTGCGGGAACTCGTCGTCCGCCACAGCGGCCTGCGGCGTCTGCGTGACGACGACAACCTGCTGGACCTGGGCCTGGACAGCGTCGGCAGCATCCGGATCAGCAGGGCCATCGAGACCGGGCTGGACCTGGGCACGGCCGGATCGTCCCGGCTGAGCCGGGCGGTCGTCTTCGAGCACCCGTCCGTCGGGGCGCTCGCCGCGCATCTGCTGGAGGACTTCCCGGCGGAGGTCGCGGCAGGCCTCGACGCGGACACCGCCGGACCGGCCCCGGCCGCCCCGCCCGCCCCCGCACCGGCCGCAGCCCCCGGAGCCGCCCCCGAACCGGTCACCGCGCCTGGCCCCGCGCCCGCCGTCGCGGAGGCGCCCGGCGGCGAGGCCACATCGCCGGACGCACCACCGGATGCACCACCGGACGCACCCCCGCCCGACGCCTACCGCCCCGACGACATCGCCGTCGTCGGGATGGCCGGGGAGTTTCCCGGCGGCGCGGACGCCGACGCGTTCTGGCGCTCGCTCCTGAACGGCGACGACGCGGTGCGGGTCGTCCCCGCCGACCGCTGGGACTGGCGGGAGCGGCACTCGTTCTCGCCGGACGAGCCGGGCACCGCGTACGGCCGGCACGGCGGTTTCCTCGATCACGCGCTGGACTTCGACCCGGTGTTCTTCAACGTCACCCCGGTCGAGGCGCAGTTCATGGACCCGCAGGAGCGGCGCTTCCTCCAGTGTGCCTACCACGCGCTGGAGGACTCGGGGCACTTCGACCGGCCGACCGCCGACGTGGGGGTCTTCGTGGCCGCCATGTACGGCCACTACCAGGACCTCGGCGCCCCCGACCGGGTGATCGGCAGTTCGTTCGCGGCGATCGCCAACCGGGTGTCGTACGCGCTGGACCTCCAGGGGCCGAGCATCGCCGTGGACACCATGTGCTCGGGCGCGCTGACGGCCCTGCACCTCGCCGTCGGCGCCCTCCGGTCCGGGGACTGCGCGCTGGCCGTCGCGGGCGGCGTCAACATCATGACGCACCCGGGGAAGTACCGGCTGCTGTCGGAGGGCCGGTTCCTCAGCCCCACTGGCCACTGCCACTCCTTCGGCGTGGAGGCGGACGGCTACGTGCCCGGCGAGGGCACCGGCGCCGTCGTCCTCAAGCGCCTGTCCGCGGCCCTGCGGGACGGGGACCGGATCCGCGCCGTCGTCCGCGCCACCGCGGTGAACACGGCGGGCCGCACGGCCGGTTTCACGGTTCCCTCGGAGCGGGCCCAGCGGCGCGTCATCACGACGGCGCTGGAACGCGCGGGCATCGAACCGGCCGCGGTGACCTACGTCGAGGCGCACGGCACCGGGACCGAACTCGGCGACCCGATCGAGGTCCGGGCGCTGAGCCGGGCGTACGGCGGTCCCGAGCAGGGCCCCGCCCACCTCGGGACGGTGAAGAGCAACATCGGGCACCTGGAGTCGGCCGCCGCCATGGCCGGGCTGTTCAAGGTCGTCCACCAGCTCACCCACCGCACGCTGGTGCCGACGCTGCACTGCGAGCTGGAGAACCCCCATCTGCGGCTGGACGACTCGCGTTTCACGCTGGTGAGGGAGGCCCGGCCGTGGCCCCGGGGCAGCGCGCCCACCCGGTTCGCCGGGCTCAGCTCGTTCGGGGCGGGCGGTGCGGGCGGGCACGCGATCCTCCAGGAGTACGTCCCCGCCGCCCCCGGGGACCGGCCGCCCGTCCCCGTCCTGCCCCGGTACTTCGTCCCGCTCTCCGGCCGCGACGAGGCGGCCCTGCGACGCCGTCGGGAGGACCTGCTCGCCGCGCTCGGGCGCGCGCCCGGCACGTCCCTCTACGGTCTGAGCTACACGCTGTGCCGGGCGCGGCAGCACTTCCGGGTCCGGTGCGGCTACTGGGCAAAGAGCGTCGCGGAGCTGACCGCCCTGCTGCGCGCCGGGACGGCGGCACACGGCGGCGGCGACGGTCCCGACGCCCCCGAGGGCCCCTGGGCGCGCGCCGCGTCGGCGTACCTCGCCGGCGACGACCCCGACTTCGCGGGCCTGTTCCCGGTGCGGATGCTGGTGGACGCCCCGCTGTACCCCTTCGCGAACGAGCGGTACCTGGCCCCCGCGCTCGACCCGCGCGCCCGGCACGGGGCGTCCGGCGCGTCCGACGCCCTGCTGCTGGCCCCGGCGTGGCGGCCGTCCGAGGCGGGCGGGCCCGCCGGGGTGCGGTGCGTTCTCGCCCTCACCGACCGGGACGACGAGCGGCGCCTGCCCGAACCGCCCGACGGCACCCGGCTGGTCCGGGTGACGCCCGGCGACACCGTGCTCGTCGGCGCGGAACGCCTCGCCCTGCCCGCCGACGGCGGCACCGCGCCGGGCTCCGGCCGGGGCCCCCGCCTGGATCCGGACCTGGACCACCTGTACTGGGTCGACCTGCGGCGTACCGCGACGACGGCGTCCGCGCTGTCCCTGGCCAGGGCCGTCCAGGGCTGCCGCGTCCCGTCCACGGTCCTGTGCCCGGCCGCCGGTACCGACGCGGCCGAGGTGTTCGTCCCGGCCGGTTTCCTGCACGGCGCGGCGGAGGAGAACCCGCACGTGCGCGTCGTCCAGTTCCGCCGGTCCGGCCCCGGTGACGTCCTCGCCGACGGCTGGCCGCCCCTGCTGGCGGAACTGCGGACGGCCCGGCGTCCCTTCACCGACGTCAGGCGGGCGCGGGACGGGGCGCGCGAGACGCGGGGGCTCGCGGAGATCCGCCCCGGCGGGGGTGTGCGGCTGCGGGCGGGCGGCGTGTACCTGCTCACCGGCGGCCTGGGCAAGGTGGGCCGCGCCGTCGCGGGGCGCCTGGTCGACCGGTACGGCGCCACCGTGGTCGCCGTGGGCCGGTCCGTACCGGACGACGAGCAGCGGCAGTGGCTCGCCTCGGCGCCCGGCCTGCACTACGAGCGGGCGGACATCGCGTCCCCCGACGAGGTCCGGGAGCTGGTCGGCCGGGTCCGTGAACGCTTCGGAGACCTGCACGGCGTCATCCACTCCGCGGGCGTGATCAGGGACGCCCTGGTGCAGAACAAGTCCGTGCGGGACGCCGAGGCCGTACTGGCGCCGAAGGTGACGGGCACGAGGAACCTGGACCGGTGCACCGCGGGTCTGCCGCTGGACTTCTTCTGCGTGTTCTCGTCCATCTCCAGCGTCCTGGGCAACGTCGGGCAGAGCGACTACATCGCCGCCAACCGCTTCCTCGACGAGTTCGCGGCCGAGCGCGCGCGGCGCGTGGCGGCCGGGGAACGCGCCGGGCTGAGCCTCGCGGTCAACTGGCCGCTGTGGCTGGACGAGGAGGACGAGCGGCGCGAGCGCTACCAGGCACTCGCCGGGTACCTGCGGTCCCGGTTCGGCATGGAACCGCTGACCTCCCGGCGGGGCGCCGACCTCTGCCTCGACCTGCTCAACGGCGTACCGGACGACTGTCACCAGGTGCTGCCCTGCGTCGGCGACCCGGAGCGGATGCGGCGGGAGCTGACACGGGAGGCGGCGCACGGCGACGACGACCGGGACCGGGAGGCCGCGGTGGCGGTGCCCGCGCCTCCGGGTCGGGCCCCGGACCCCGGCCCGGACCCGGACCCGGAGCACCTGCCGGAGGGCGGTGCCGCGGTGCTGGAGGCGATCGGCGGCCGGCTCGTGGAGCTGGTGCGCGGGCAGACCGGGCTGCGGCCCGCCGACATCGGCGTCGACAGCACCTGGGGCGACCTCGGGTACAGCTCGGTGATGATGCAGCACCTGGCCGGCACGCTCGGCACGGAGTTCGGCGTGGAGACACCGCCCAACGCGCTCTTCCGGTACAGCAGCATCCGGTCGCTGAGCACGTACCTGCGCGACAACGGCGCCCCGCCGCCGGGTGCGGAGCCCGTGGCGCCGGGCGCGCCGCCGGCCGCCACGCCCGGACGGGAGCCCGGCGACGGCCCCGCGCCCGCACCCCCGGCCCCCGGCCCGCACCGGCACCCGGTCCCCGCCCCGGACCCGGCCGCGGGCCCCGGCTTCGGCGCCGGCTCCGAGGGCCCCGGCCCGGGCCTCGAACGCCCCCGCTACGCCATCGTCGGCATGAGCGGTGTCCTGCCCGGCTCCCCCGGCCTGGACGCGTACTGGCGGCTGCTCGTCGAGAACCGGAGCGCGATCCGGCCGGTCGACCGCTGGCGCGGCCCGGCCCGGGGCGACGCCCGGGAGGGGCGGCCCCCCGCGGACCACTTCGCTGGCACCATCGACGGATACGACACCTTCGACAACGCGTTCTTCGGGCTGTCGGCCCGTGAGGCGATGCTCATGGACCCGCAGCACCGGCTGTTCCTCCAGACGGCCTACAACGCCCTCCTCGACGCCGGGTACGCACCCGGTGCGCTGCGGGACGTCGGGGTGTTCGCGGGGGTGCAGTTCAGCGAGTACCAGGCCGCGCTGCGCGACAGCGACGACCGGGAGCATCCCTACGCCGTGACGGGCAACGCGCACGCCATGCTGGCGAACCGGGTGTCCCACCTGCTCGACCTCACCGGGCCGAGCCAGACCGTCGACACCGCCTGTTCCAGCGGGCTGGTGGCGTTGAACCGGGGTGTGCTGTCCCTCGCGGCGGGAGAGTGCGACGTGGCGCTGGTGGGCGCCGTGAGCGTGTTGGTCGATCCCGGTGCCACGGACGCGGCGGCCAGGCTGGGCGTGCTCTCCCCCGACTTCCGCTGCGCCACCTTCGACAAGGACGCCAACGGCTACGTACGGGCCGAGGGCGTGGGCTGTGTGGTGGTCAAGCGGCTCGCCGACGCGCGGCGGGACGGTGACACCGTGCTCGCGGTGATCGAGGCGGTGGCCGAGAACCACGACGGCCGTTCGAACTCGCTGACGGCGCCCAGCCCGCGGGCCCAGGCCGCCCTGCTGGAGCGGGTCTACACACCGGAACTGGCCGCCCGGGTCTCCCACATCGAGACGCACGGCACCGGCACGAACCTCGGCGACCCCATCGAGGTCGGCGCACTGCGCACCGCGTTCGCGCGGCTGGCGCCGCACCGGGAACCGGGGAGCATCGCGCTGGGCGCGGTCAAGACGAACGTGGGGCACCTGGAGCCGGCCGCCGGTATGGCCGGGCTGCTGAAGCTGCTGCTGTGCCTGCGGCACCGCACCCTGCCCGCGCTCCTCCACTTCAAGGAGGCGAACCCGCTCGTGGACCTGGCGGGGTCGCCGTTCCGGCTGCTGCTCCACAACGAGCCGTGGAAGGGGGACGCGCCGCTGGTGACGGGCGTCAGCTCCTTCGGCTTCGGCGGTTCGAACGCGCACGTGGTGCTCTCCGAGGCACCCGTGCCGCCCCCGCCCCGCCGGGCGTCCCGGCCGTACTGGACGGTGCCGCTCAGCGCCCGCTCCCCCGGCTCGCTGTCGGCGATGCGGGACGCCCTGCTGGCGTGGCTGGACGGCGGCGAGGCGCTGCCGGGGCGGGCGGATCTCGCGGACCTGGCCCACACCCTCGCGGTCGGCCGCGACCACTTCGCGTACCGGATGGCGTGGGTCGCCGCCGATCTCGCCGACCTGCGCCGGCAGGTGGCCGCGGCGCGGCCCGGCGGGGTGACCGCGTGCCGGCCGCGGGGACTGGCGGCCCGCCCGGCGGCGCCGCCCGACCCGGCGGACCTCGGACGCCGTACGGCGCTCGAGTCCGTACGGGACCGGTATCTGGACGGTGAGGAGTTCGAGTGGCGGGCGCTGTTCGCCGACGGGGAGTACCGGCGGCTGCGGCTGCCGGGCTACGCGTTCGAGCAGACCAGGTTCTGGTTCGAGTGACCCGCGCGTGCGCGGGGAGGGAAGGTGGCCGTGGACGAGCCCTTTGAGTACGAGGACGACACACCCGTGGTGGTCGGCATGGCCTGCCGGTTCGCCGGGAGCGACGGCCTCGACGCGTACTGGGAACGGCTGCGGTCGGCGCGCAGCGCCCTGGGCACCACCGACCGCTGGCCCGAGGAGGAGGACGCGGCCGGGTTCGCCGGCGGCTTCCTGGACGGCCACCGCGAGTTCGACGCGCGCTTCTTCCGCATCTCGCCGAACGAGGCGCGCTGCATGGACCCCCAGCAGCGGCTGCTGCTGCAGTCGGTGCAGCACGCCGTCGACGACGCCCATCTGACGCCCGAGGACCTGCGGGACACGGACTGCGGCGTGTTCGCCGCCGCCCTGCCCGGCGACTACCGCAACGTCGTGGCCCGCCGCCCCGACGTCGTCCACGGCACGCACAGCTTCCTCGGCAACGCGCCCTCGACCCTCTCCGGCCGCGTCTCCTACTTCTACGACGTCCACGGTCCCTCGCTCACCCTGGACAGCGCGTGCTCCTCGTCGCTGACCGCGCTGCACCAGGCGGTGCTCAACCTGCGGGCCGGACACTGCCGCAGCGCGATCGTCGGCGCCGTGTCCGTGTTCAGTACGCCGGAGGTGCTGCGTTTCGCGCGGCGGTCCCGGATGAGTTCCCCGGGCGGCACGTCCCTGCCGTTCACCGACACGGCGGACGGTTTCGTTCCCGCGGAGGGCACGGCCGCCGTCGTCGTCATGCGCCACGACGAGGCGCGGGCCCGGGGGCTGCGCGTCCACGGCGCGGTCGTGGCGACCGCCAGCAACCACAACGGCACCACCAACGGGCTGATGGCGCCGAGTTCCGCCGCGCAGGCCCGGCTGATCGCCGGGGCGTACGCGCGCGCGGGCGTGGACCCGGCGCGGATCGCGTACGTCGAGACGCACGGCACCGGCACGCCCCTGGGCGACCCCATCGAGGTGGAGGGCCTGAAGTCGGCGTTCCGGCGGGCCGGCGGCGACGGCTGCCGCATCGGCGCCGTCAAACCGCTCATCGGGCACACGCTGGTGTGCTCCGGCCTGGCCGGTGTGATCAAGATGCTGCTCGGCTTCCGGCACGGGACGATCCCCCCGGCGAGCGCGAGGGACGAGGCCGCCTCCCTCATCGACATCGCGCCGTTCGAGGCCAACCCCGCACCCGTGCCGTGGCCCGGGGACAAGCCGCTGGGCGCGGTCAGCGCCTTCGGGTTCACCGGCTCCAACGGACACGTGGTCCTGTGCAGGCCACCGGCGGCCGGGGAGGCGGCGGGACACCCCGGCGGGCGGGCGCTGCCGTTCTGCCTGTCGGCCGAGTCGCCGCAGAGCCTGACGACGCTCGTGGACCGGTACCGGACGCTGGTCGCGTCCCTGCCGGACGACGCGCTGTGGAGCCTGTCCCAGCTCATGCTGCGCCGCCCGCGCTACACCCACCGGCGGGTGGTGGTGGCCGGGACCCGGGACGAGCTGCTGTCGGAACTGGCCGCCCCGGAGGACGGCGAGGGCCTCGCCCGCCTCGACGACGAGCAGCGGGACCTGGTGTCGCTCTGGCGGGCGGGCGACGTACGGGCCCTGCGCCCGCTCCTCGCCGCGCCGGCCGCCCTCGCACGGATCGCGCTGCCCGGCTACGCCTTCGAGAAGCGGTCGTACTGGGTGACCGACACCCCCCGCACCGCCGCGGAACCCGCCGTCGACCCGGCCCTGGCCGAGCGGCTGTGCGCGGAGCTGTCGGCGCTGCTGGGCTTCGGAGACGGACCCGACAGGGTCCACCCCGGCAGCCGCATCGCCTCCCTGGGCCTCGACTCGCTCTCGGCCGTCCAGCTCCTCGCCCCGTACCGGGAGAAGGGCAGCCCCGTCGGATCACACGACCTGTTCCGTCACGAGACGGTGGCCGACCTCGCGGCGGCTCTCGCCGGCCGGCGGCCGGACGGCCGGGCGCCCGGCACCCCCCGGCCGTCCCCCGGAACCGGCCCCGCCGCACGCACCCGGTGGCAGGCCCACGGCGGCTCCGGCCGCCCGACGGTCCTGCTGCCCCCGCTCAACTCCGACGAGCGGGCCTGGACGCAGCAGCTCCCCGCGCTGCTGCGGCAGGGCCGGAGGGTGTACGTCCCGTCGTACCCGGGGCACGGCGGCGCTCCCTTCGACGCGGCGGGTTTCTCCTTCGAGTCCCTGGCGGACGAGGTGGCCGGTTTCCTGCGGGACACCGCCGGGGGCCCCGCCGACCTGGTCGGCTGGTCGCTGGGCGCCTGCGTCTCCGCCCTCACGGCCCTGCGGCACCCGGAGCTGGTGACGTCCCTGACACTCGTGAGCTGCGCGCCCCGCTACGGCGAGGACGTCTTCGAACGCACCGTGGAGCTGCGGCAGGAGCTACGGGTGCACGGCGGCCTGCTGGAGGCGGTGTTCGACGCGGGCGGCGACCCGGCGGAGCGGTTCACGGCGGCGGCCCCGATGGAGGTCCTGCACTCCTACTACACGGCGCTGTCGGCCTTCGACATCGTCGGCCGGCTCCCGGACATCACCGCGCCCTGTCTGGTGGTCCGGGGCACGGAGGACTGCGTGGTCGACGCGGAGTCGGCCGCGTCGCTGTCCCGGATACCGGGAGCACGGCTCCGCGAGTTCGACCACCACGGGCATTACGTGCCGCTGACCGCGGGACGGGCCTTCAACGAGACCCTGACGGCGTTCTGGGCCGAACAGCCGACGGCGTTCAGGGCCGGACAGCCGTAGAGACCCCGCCCCCACAGCGGGAACCACACACCACGGACAGAGATCGAGGAGAACATGCTGGTACGCGCCGACAAGGCCGCGGTCGTCGTCTTCGACATGCAGCTCGAACTGATCCCGCTGCTGCTGAACGGCTCGCAGTTGCTGCACGACACCTGCTGGGTCGCGGACGTGGCGAGTGAGTTCGGCCTGCCGCTGCTGCTGACGGAGCACAAGAAGCTCGGCGGTCTCTCCCTCTCGCTGGAGGAGGTCGCCAAGGGCGCCCCCCGCCTGGAGAAGGAGCACTTCGACTTCCTCCGGGAACCGCCCGTGGCGCAGTGGGTGGCGGAGAGCGGCCGGGAGCAGTACGTCCTGGCGGGCGCGGAGACCCACGTGGTGCTGCTGCAGTCGGCGATGGGCCTGGCGGAGCAGGGAAAGACGGTGTTCGTCCTCGCGGACACCTGTTCCGCCCGGAACCAGGCCGACCACGACATGGGCCTGGCCCGGCTGCGGCAGCACGGGGTGCACCTGATCACCCGTGAGATGTTCTTCTTCGAACTCATCAGGAACTCGGAGGATCCCCGCTACCTCGACCTGGCCCGGACGTACCTCGACGGCCGCTACATCCGGTGACCCGTCCGGTCCGGTCGCCGCGGTCCCCGGACGTCTCAGGACGGTCGCAGGAGCCGCCCCCCGGACAGTTCCAGCAGCCGGTCGCGGTGGCGTTCGCGCAGGGTCCGGTCGTGGGTGACGATCACGACCGGGCCGGTGAACCGCTCCACCGCCTCCTGGAGCTGTTCGACGAGGACCAGGCTGATGTGGTTGGTGGGCTCGTCCAGCAGCAGCAGGTGCGGGCGCCCGGCGAACAGCAGGGCGAGTTCGAGCCGCCGCCACTGGCCCACGGACAGCCGGTTCACGGGCACGTCGAAGTCGTCGGGCCGGAACAGGCCGAACTTGGTCAGCTCGGCCGCGGCGTCGTCGGCGTAGGCGGAGCGGTGCGCGGCGAAGGTGTCCAGCAGGCCCCGGTGCTCCGCGGAGAAGTCGCTGTCCTGCGGCAGGTGGCCGATGCGGAGTCCGGGCGGGCCCGTCACCGTCCCGGCGTCGGGGGCGCGCCGGCCGGCCAGGGCGGCGAGGAGCGTCGACTTGCCCGCGCCGTTCGGCCCGGTGATCACATGCAGGGCGCCGGGCGCCAGTTCCAGGTCGACGCCGCGCACCACGTCGCCGACGACGAGGCCCTCCGCCCGGAGCAGCACGCCGTCCGGCGGGGCGGTCACCTCACCGGCCGGGTCCGTGTCCGGGCCCTGCGGCGAGACGAACTCCAGGGGCCGCGGGGGGCGTTGCACCCGTTCGTCGAGCAGCCGCCGTAGCTGCTGCCGGGCGGCCCGGGTGGCACGGGCGACGGCGGCCTCGGCGGCGCCCCCGGCGGCGTTGTAGGCGAGCTTGTTGTTGTCGCGCATGCCTCCGAAGCGGCGGCCGCTGTCCCGGGCCCGCGTCAGGCGGCGTTCGACGTCGGCGAGTTCCTGGCGCCAGTCGCGGTACTGCTGCCACCAGCGGGCCTGTGCCGCGGCGCGTTCGTCGAGGTAGTCGCGGTAGCCGCCGCCGTGGCGGACGGTGGAGCCGCGGGGGCCGTCGAGGTCGACGAGGGCGGTGACGGCCGTGTCGAGCAGGAGCCGGTCGTGGGAGGCGATCAGGCACGGGCCCCGGTAGCCCGACAGCCACTGGGCGAGCCAGTCGACGGCCCGGTCGTCGAGGTGGTTGGTGGGTTCGTCCAGCAGCAGCCCGGCGGGCTCGGTCAGGACCAGGGCGGCCAGCGCCAGCCGGGCGCGCTCGCCGCCCGAGAGGCTGCGGGCGGGGCGTGCCCGGTCGGTCCCGGTGAGACCGAAGACGTCCAGCACCTCGCCGATGCGGGCGTCGAGCTCCCAGCCGCCGCGCCGCAGGAACTCCTCCTGGAGGCGGCCGTACTCCTCCAGCACCTCGGTCAGGCCCTCGCCGCCGGACGCCATGGCCTCCTCGGCGTCCCGCATGCGTTCGGCGAGTTCCCCGATCTCGGAGGTGGCCCGCCGCAGGACGTCCTCGACGGCGGCGTCCGCCGGGAAGGCGGGGCGTTGCGGCAGGAAACCCACCTGGCCGGTGACGGCGCGCAGCACCTCGCCGCGCTGCGGGGCGAGTTCACCGGCGAGGACGCGCAGCAGCGTGGACTTGCCCCGGCCGTTCTCGCCGATGAGACCCACCCGTTCGCCCGCGGAGACCTTCAGGGAGACGTCGTGCAGCACCATGCGGTCGCCCAGCGCGCAGTGCACGTTCTCGGCGAGGAGGTGGGCGTGGCGGTGGTCGCCGGACAGCAGGTCGTGGCCCGCCGTGGCATCGGTGCGGTGGTCGGACATGCTCGGGGCCCCGGTCTCGTGCAGGCGGCCTGCGGACAGCCGCAGTCGGCGGTTCACTCCGCCGATCATGCCACCGTCGTACCGCGGCCCGGTCCCACTTCACCGCACGGCAGGCAGCTTCCGGCCCGATCAATGTCCGGTCAGGTTTTCACCGGCGTTTTCAGGGAACTCTCATTTCCTTCGCCGCGCGCCCGCTGCCGCATTGTTCTCCGGGCGGGGAAAGCGGGCGCGGGGCCCGTCGGGAAAACTCCTCAAGAAGGCCGCGCGCGGTCCGGGGGGAACGGATGACGGCTGCACTGCGGCTCCGCGTTGAAACCTGCCGATTCTGCCATTGTCACCAATACCGGCCGTCACGGCCGGGGGCCGCTTCCGCGACGCGGCACGGGTGCCGTGCAGGCGAAATGGTGTCCCGCACATCCGAATTTCGGGTCAATACCGGCTCTGTTCCGCCGCTCCGCCACCCCGAACAGTCTCGGCCATGCGGGCCGAAAATCGCATCGACATACGGACGCAAGTACGGGAACACTGCCCCCGTACCCAGCGTGCTTCTTGGTTCCAGGGAGAGGCCGGCTCGGTGCAGCAGTGCGCCAGGGCGTCGAACCAAAGGGGAGATGAGTCATTTCTAAGGCCAATCGCAGCGCACGTCTCCTTGAGTCCGCGCGAGAGGACATCACCGGCCCGCCGACAACGGCACCGTCCGACAAGCCGTCCGTCAAAACGTACGACTCCACGTCCGGAAAAACGTCCGACCACGACATCGTGTCCGTGCCGATCGCATCGCTCCTGCCCGGCTTCTCCCCCCGGCTGAAGGGAGAGGACGTCGCGCACATCGCGCGGCTGGCGGAGATCGACGCGCCCCTTCCGCCCATTCTCGTGGAGCGGGCCGGTATGCGGGTGATCGACGGCATGCACCGCTTACAGGCCGCGGTCCTGAAGGGCCGCGACACCATCGACGTCAGATTCTTCGACGGCAGCGCGGAGGAGGCCTTCCTCCTCGCCGTCGAGGCGAACATGGCCCACGGCCTGCCGCTGGCGCAGGAGGACCGCCGGGCCGCGGCCCGGCGCATCGTCGCGGCCAACCCGCACCTGTCGGACCGGGCCGTGGCCCGCACGTCGGGACTCAGCGCGAAGACCGTGGCGGCGCTGCGGTCGACCCTGACCGAGGTGGCTCCGTACCCCGCGGTCCGGGTGGGCAGGGACGGCAGGGTCCGGCCGCTGGACGGCGCGGAGGGCCGCCGCAGGGCCGCCGAACTGCTGACCGAGAGCCCGCACGCCTCCCTGCGCGAGGTGGCCCGGCGCGCGGGCATCTCCCCGGCGACGGTCAGTGACGTCCGCAAACGCCTCGCCTCGCGGCAGCCGCCGGTCCCCGACGGCACACCGCCGCCGCCCGGGCCGGCGGCGGACCGGCCGGACCCGCCCGGACCACCGGCCGTGCGGGCCGTCCGGCCGGTGCGGACGGCCGCCGTCTTCTCCCTGATGGACAAGCTGTTGCGCGACCCGTCCCTGCGGCACCGGGAGAACGGCCGTCAGTTGCTGCGCCTGCTCCAGCGCAACGCCGTGGAGCGGCACGAGCTGCTGGCGCTGGCCGAGGCGGTGCCGTCCCACTGCACGGACCTGGTGGCCGACCTGGCGCGCGCGTACGCGGGCCTGTGGACGGAGTTCGCCCGCGAGGTGGGCGAGCCCCGCTAGCACCCCCGCCGGAACCGTCCCGGCAGCAGCCCACGACACGCGGGGCGCCGGACCACCGGTGCCGGACCACCGGTGCCGGACCACCGGTGCCGGACCACCGGTGCCG
>DASTDN010000021.1:0-2924 GCA_035710365.1 Streptomyces sp.
CCCTGCCCGACGGCACACTCGGCGGCCTGGTGGCCGGTCAGCTCGGCCGCCTGGGCGAGGCCGCCGGGCTCGGCCCGGCCGACACCCGCGGCTACACCGGCACCGTCCTGAAGGCGCTGGGCGCCACGGCCGCGCGGCCCCTGGTCCTGCCGCCCGCCGCCCCCACCTTCCTCTCCGACGACCACACGCCGGTGGAGTACTCGCTGTCCTTCACCCCCGGCCGGGCGCCCGTGCTGCGGGTGCTGCTGGACCCGGGCCGCGGCGCCGGGGACCTGGCCGTCGGCGGCCGGGCCGGCCTGGACTTCGTCCGGGAGGCGGGCCGCCGCTGGAACTTCTCCACCGCCCGACTCGACGACCTCGCCGACCTGTTCCTGCCGCCGGACCCCGAGGGCCCGCTCGCCCTGTGGTGCGCGCTGGAACTGCGGCCCGGCGGCGTACCGAAGGTGAAGGTCTACCTCAATCCGGCGGCCCGAGGGGGGAAACGTTCCGCTGAGACGGTCCGCGAAGCGCTGCGGCGCCTCGGCCACCAACGGGCCTTCGACGCGCTGCCCCCAGGCGACCGCTTCCTCTTCTTCGCCCTGGACCTCGGCGACTGGGACGAGCCCCGGGCCAAGGTCTACCTCGCCCACCAGGACGTCCGCGCCGAGGAGGCCGCCGCCCTGTCCCGTACGGCCGACACCTCCGGCCGCGCCGGACTGCGCGACTTCTTCCACGCCGTCACCGGCACGGCGCACGACGACCCCGACGGCGACGCGGCCCTGCTGCGCCGGCCCTTCCAGTCCTGCCACGCCTTCACCCGCACGGCCAGCCGCCGCCCCACCGGCTTCACCCTGTACGTACCGGTCCGCGACCACGTCCGGCACGACGGGGAGGCCCTGGAGCGGGCGGTGAACGTCCTCGAACACCACGGCATGGACCCCGGGCCGCTGGTCAGGGGCGTCGCCGCGGTCACCGGGCGGCGCCTCACGGACGGCGTCGGACTGCTCTCCTACGTGTCCCTCGCCCACCAGCGGGGCCGGCGGCCCCGCGCCACGGTCTACCTCTCCGCCGAGGCCTACCGCGTCAGGCCGCCCAACGTCCGGGCCGCGCGTCCCCAGGCCGTGCACTGAGGTGACCGGACCGGCCGGCGAGGGCTCCTTGTGAACGACCGCCATGGGGAGCTCGCCGCCAGGCCGAGGGGGACGGGGCGCGGCTACGCGTCCTGGAGCTCCCTCAGCTCCCGCAGATACGTGCCGACGTCCACCTGGATCGACGCGCCCTCGCCGGGGCCGTAACGCTGCTCGATGCCCGCCAGGTACGCGCCGATCTCCGCGCGCATCTCCTCCGCGGACGGCAGCGGCACCTCGCCGGCCACGAGCCGGGCCACCCACTGGGCCTGCGCCTCCACCAGCCGGGTGATGGAGCCGACGGGCCGGATCAGCCCGACGAAGTACAGGCCCGGCCGGTCCGGCGCCACGATGCGCCGGTACAGCTCGACCGCTCCCCGCGGGCCCAGCGGGCAGCCGGGCGCCAGGAACGGGAACGCCATGCGGTAGCCGGTGCAGTAGACGACCGCGTCGGCCTCCTCCCACGTGCCGTCGGCGAACACGACGTGGTTGCCCTCGAAGGAGGCGATGGCGGGCCTCGGGACCACCGCGCCGTGCCGGATGAGGCTGAGGATCTCGTCCGAGATCGTCACGGCCGAGGAGAAGATCGGATGGTCGGGCTCGGGCAGCCCGTAGTCGGAGAGCCTGCCGCGCGCCACCTGGAGCGCCTGCTCCACGAAGTGGCGCTGCTCCGCGAACGACATGGCCGTGAACCAGGGCGCCTCGGCGATCAGGTCGACGGATATGCCGTAGAGCTGCTTGGGGATGACGTGCAGGCCGCGGCGGACGGAGAGCAGGGTGCGGGCCGCGTGCCGGGAGATGTCCGCGGCGATGTCGACGGCGGACGCGCCGAGGCCCACCACGACGGCGCGCCGGCCCGCGAAGGCCTCGCCGGTGCGGAAGTCCATGGAGTGCAGGATCGGGCCCCGGAAGGTCTCGGCGCCCGGCGGCAGCGGGTGCGGCATGGAGGGTTCCGTGTTGTGCCCGGAGGCGACCACGACCCGGTCGAAGCGCCGTGCCGACACCGAGCCCAGGGCGTCCCGGCTCACCACCGTCCAGGACCCGTCGGTCTCCTGGCGCACCGACCGCACCTCGGTGCACAGCTCGATCCGGGGGAGCAGCCCCGCCCACTCGGCGAAGGACCGCAGGTAGGCGGCGACATCGCTGTGGCTGGGGTACAGCGGCAGCTCGGCCGGCATCGGGAAGTCCCCGTACCCCGTGAGCTGCTTGGCGCTGTTGAGGTGCAGCGCCTGATAGGCCGGGCCGCGCTCCCCGGCCCCCGGCTGCCGCCAGATGCCGCCCACGTCCGGGGCCTTCTCCAGACACACGAAGTCGATCCCCCTGGCGTTCAGCGCGTGCGCCGTCGCCAGTCCCGACAGGCCTGCGCCGATCACGCACACGCGCACAGGTACTCCCACAATCCCGCCGCCCCTCTCGAACGTGCTTTCACTGCCCATCCATTTTCGCCCTCACACCCGTTCTGCCTGATGAGGGCCGCGTGTCGGTTCTCACACGGGTCCCGCCGGAGGCCGTCCACGCGTCGCCGGAGCGTCTTTCGTGACAGGACTGCGGCCGGACCAGTGGCCTCCGCCACAGCCCCTCCCCGGGGCTGCTGATCCACTCGCCCCATGCGTCCGACCGTTCCCCCCGCCGCCCTCGCCGTCGGCCTCGCCCTCCTGCTCACCGCCTGCGGTCCCGGGGCCGAAGCCGGTGGTCCCTCCGCCTCCGCGATGCCCTCCTGCGGACCCGCCCCCTCCGACGCGCCCGCGCTGAGCGGCGACCCCGAGGGCCTGGCCGAGGACGGCGTACGCGTCACCGCCGTGGGCACCGGCCCCGGCG
>DASTDN010000022.1:0-3398 GCA_035710365.1 Streptomyces sp.
CCCCGAGGGCGTGCCGGTCGCGCCGCCGATCATGCCCGGCTGGGACGGCTTCCCCGTACGGGAGGCGCTCAGCCAGGAACTCGGCTGCCCGGTCATGGTCGACAACGACGTGAACCTGATGGCGATGGGGGAGCAGCACGCCGGCGTCGCCCGCAGCGTCGCCGACTTCCTCTGCGTCAAGATCGGCACGGGCATCGGCTGCGGCATCGTCGTCGGCGGGGAGGTCCACCGCGGGACGACGGGCAGCGCCGGCGACATCGGGCACATCCAGGCGGTGCCCGACGGCCGCCCCTGCGCCTGCGGCAACCGGGGCTGCCTGGAGGCCCACTTCAGCGGTGCGGCCCTCGCCCGGGACGCCACCGAGGCCGCCCGGCAGGGCCTGTCCCCGGAACTCGCCGCCCGGCTGGCCGGGGGCGAGCCCCTGAGCGCGGCCGACGTCGCCGCGGCGGCCGCCGCGGGTGACGCCACCGCTCTCGACCTGATCCGTGAGGGCGGCACCCGCACCGGCCAGGTCATCGCCGGCCTGGTGAGCTTCTTCAACCCCGGCCTCGTGGTGATCGGCGGCGGGGTGACCGGCCTCGGCCACACCCTGCTCGCCGCGATCCGCACCCAGGTCTACCGCCAGTCGCTGCCCCTGGCGACCGGCAACCTGCCCATCGTCCTCGGTGAGCTGGGCCCCACCGCCGGGGTCACCGGCGCGGCCCGCCTCATCAGCGACCACCTGTTCTCACCCGCGTAACAGCCCCGTCAGGCACCAGGGGCGTCCCACCCGCACCACCCCTTGCTCCGCCCTGCCCGGAACCAGGCCTGCCCCCGCAGGCCCCAACGGCCCGCCCGCCGAGGGGAACTCGCATGGCACCAGAACCACCGCTGCTCAGCATGACCGGCATCACCAAGTCCTTCCCCGGAGTCCGGGCCCTCGACGGTGTCGACCTGGACGTCCAGCCCGGGGAGGTGCACTGCCTGCTCGGCCAGAACGGCGCCGGGAAGTCCACCCTCATCAAGGTGCTCGCCGGCGCCCACCAGCCCGACACCGGCACGATCCGGTGGCGCGGCGAGCAGGTCACCCTGCGCTCGCCGATCGCCGCCATGCGCCTCGGCATCGCCACCATCTACCAGGAACTCGACCTGGTGGAGCACCTGTCGGTCGCCGAGAACGTCCACCTCGGCCACGAGCCCACCGCCGCCGGTTTCGTCGTGCGCGGCAAGACCGCACGAGCCGCGACCGCCGCGCTGCTGCGGAGACTCGGGCACCCCGAGATCGATCCCGGGCGGCTGGTCGGGGACCTGCCGGCGGCGCAGCAGCAGATCGTGTCCATGGCGCGGGCCCTCTCCCACGACGTGCGTCTCATCGTCATGGACGAGCCGTCGGCCGCCCTCGACCCGGACGAGGTCGACAACCTCTTCCGCATCGTCGGCGACCTCACCGCCGCCGGGGTCGCCGTCGTCTACATCTCCCACCGCCTGGAGGAGATCCGGCGCATCGGCGACCGGGTCACCGTCCTGAAGGACGGCCGGGCCGTGGCCGTCGGCCTGCCCGCCGAGTCGACGCCGACGCGGGAGGTGGTCGCGCTGATGACGGGACGGAACGTCGAGTACGTCTTCCCCGAGCGGCCCCCCGCCGGCGCGCCCGCCGGAAAGCCGGTCCTGGAGGTGCGCGGGCTGGCCCGGCAGGGCGAGTTCGCACCGCTGGACCTGACCGTGCGCGCCGGGGAGATCGTCGGCCTGGCCGGGCTCGTCGGCTCCGGGCGCTCCGAGATCCTGGAGACGGTGTACGGGGCGCGCAGACCGACGGCCGGCCGGGTCGTGGTCGACGGACGGGCCCTGAAACCGGGCAGCGTCCGCGCCGCCGTCCGCGCCGGACTCGGTCTCGCGCCCGAGGAACGCAAGGCGCAGGCCCTGCTCCTGCTGGAGTCCGTCACCCGCAACGTCTCGGTGTCGTCGCTGTCCCGCTTCTCCCGCGGCGGCTGGATCGACCGGCGCGCCGAACTGGCCGCCGCCCGCGCCGCCACCCGTGAACTGTCCCTGCGGCCCGACACGCCGTCCGCGCCGGTGCGCACTCTGTCCGGCGGCAACCAGCAGAAGGCCGTCCTCGCCCGCTGGCTGCTGCGCGGCTGCCGTGTGCTGCTGCTGGACGAGCCGACCAGGGGGGTGGACGTCGGCGCCCGCGCCGAGCTGTACGCGGTCATCCGCCGGCTGGCGGACGAGGGCCTCGCCGTCCTGCTGGTCTCCAGCGAAGTACCCGAAGTGCTCGGCCTCGCCGACCGCGTCCTGGTGCTGCGCGAGGGCAGCGTCGTCCACACGGCGCCGGCCCGCGAACTCGACGAACACCGCGTCCTCGACCTCGTCATGGAAGGAAGTCCGGCGTCATGACGCAGCACGTGTCCCCGCCCCTGGGCGGCATCGGCAAGAAGGACCCGGCGGGAGGGACGCCCGGCGGCGCCGGGCGCGGCCTGCTCGCCCGCGCCGACGTCCGCACGCTGTCCCTGCTCGGCGTGCTCGCCGCGCTGGTCGTCATCGGCGGCGTCACCAAGCCCGACGAGTTCCTCGACACCCGCAACCTGCAGCTCGTCCTCACACAGGCCTCCGTGATCGGTGTCGTCACCGTCGGCATGACCTTCGTGATCATCTCCGGCGGCATCGACCTGTCCGTCGGCGCGATCGTCGCCCTCGCCTCCGTGTGGGCCACCACCGTCGCCACCCAGGAGTACGGCTTCGCGGGCATCCTGTTCACCGCCGTCGTGGTCGGCGTCGGCTGCGGTCTCGTCAACGGCCTGCTCATCGCCTACGGGGCGATGGTGCCGTTCATCGCGACGCTCGCCATGCTGGCCTCGGCGCGCGGCCTCGCCCTGCAGATCACCGACGGCAGCACCCAGGTCGTCACCGTCGAGAGCGTGCTGGACCTCGGTGAGCGCGACGCGTACGTGCTCGGCGTCCCGCCGCTCGTGCTGGTCTTCGCGGTCGTCACCGTGATCGGCTGGCTGGTGCTCAACCGCACCACCTTCGGCCGCCGCACCGTCGCCGTCGGCGGCAACAGCGAGGCGGCCCGCCTCGCCGGCATCGACGTACGCCGCCAGCGCCTGTACCTCTACCTGCTGTCCGGGCTGTGCTGCGGCATCGCGGCCTTCCTGCTGATCGTCCTGTCCGGCTCCGGCCAGAACACCAACGGAAACCTCTACGAACTCGACGCCATCGCCGCCGCGATCATCGGCGGCACCCTGCTCAGTGGAGGACGCGGCACCATCACCGGGTCCGTCCTCGGCGTCCTGATCTTCACCACCATCACCAACATCTTCGCCCTGAACAACCTGCAGAGCGACGTCCAGCAGATCGCCAAGGGCGCGATCATCGTCGCCGCCGTGCTGGTCCAGCGCCGTACCGCGAGCACGACCTGAGGA
>DASTDN010000023.1:0-2324 GCA_035710365.1 Streptomyces sp.
GGCCAGGAGGGCGCGGAGGCCCTGGCGGGCGTCGCCGCGGTGGCCCGTACGGCGGGCTGGTGGTGGCCGTACGAGACGACGGCGATCCTCTGCGAACGGCCCGTGGAACTGCACCGGGACGAGGCGGGCCGCCTCGACCGCGGCGACGGCCCGGCGCTCGCCTACCCCGACGGATTCGCCCTGCACGCCTGGCGCGGCATGCCGGTGCCCGCGGAATTCCTGGACGGCCTCACCGAACTGACCCCCGGGCGCATCCGCGAGGAGGAGAACGCCGAACTGCGCCGCGTGATGCTGGAGCACTACGGCTACGAGCGCTACCTGGAGGAGTCCGGCGCCGAACCGGTCCAGCGCGACGAGACGGGCGTGCTGTGGCGCATCGAACTGGAGGGTGACGAACCCCTGGTGACGGTCGAGGTGGTCAACTCCACCCCGGAACCCGACGGCACCCACCGCACGTACTGGCTGCGCGTGCCCCCGCGCACGAGAACGGCCCGGGAGGGCGTCGCCTGGACCTTCGGCCTGGAGGAGTCGGAGTACACCCCGGAGAGGCAGACCTGACACCCCGGGGGAGGGAAAAGCGCTTGGCCCGGCCTCCCCGGCGCCCGGCCGTGAAACGACCTCACCCGCGTTCACGCTGGTGAGGCCGGTCTGCGCCCCCGGCAGGACTCGAACCTGCGGCCAAGCGCTTAGAAGGCGCCTGCTCTATCCACTGAGCTACGGGGGCCTGACGTGCGGCCGGTCTGTCGTGCTCTCCGGCCGTGACCGGAACCTGACGTCGCCGGGACAGGGATCCGGGACAAGGATAGGGCTCCCGTGTCCCTGCCCCTGATGCTTCGCCTCCGCCACCCGATGTGGAGGTTCGGTGAAGCGGTCCCGATAATCGCAGGCGGGTACGAATCGTGCACCGTTTTTGACCCCTCGGACGCCGGGTGTTGTGCACTCGTTATGCCTGGCGTGCGCCTGCTCCCCGCTTGCCCCTTCCGCTCCTTGTGTCCGGTCGGCGCGCAGGCATGCCCATATGCTTCAGAATTCCCCTAAAATTGGGCATTCTTCGCATGTGGTGACCTTGGACGTACGGCCTCAGCTACTCGACGCACTCTCCGCGCTGCGCGACCGTGTCGCTGCCGCACGCTTCCCGCTGCCCCTGGCGGGGGCCCCACGCGCGCGTGCCAACCGCGACGAACTGCTCGCCCAGCTCGACGACTACCTGGTGCCCCGCCTCAGAGAGCCCGAGGCCCCCCTGCTGGCCGTCGTGGGCGGCTCCACCGGGGCGGGCAAGTCGACCCTGGTGAACTCGCTCGTGGGGCGCCGGGTCAGCGAGGCGGGCGTGCTGCGGCCGACGACACGGACACCGGTGCTCGTCTGCCATCCGGAGGACCAGCACTGGTTCAGCGGCATGCGCATGCTGCCCGACCTCCGCCGCGTGTGGACGCCCCGCCGCGCCCGGGACGACGAGCTGCCGCCGCCCGCCGAGGACCACGCGCGCGTGCTGCGCGTCGAGACCGCCGACACCCTGCCCCGCGGCCTCGCCCTCCTCGACGCCCCCGACATCGACTCGCTGATCTCCGAGAACCGGGTGCTCGCCGCCGAGCTGCTGTGCGCCGCCGACATCTGGGTGATGGTCACGACCGCGTCCCGGTACGCCGACGCCGTCCCCTGGCACCTGCTGCGCACCGCCAAGGAGTACGACGTCACCCTCGTCACCGTCCTCGACCGCGTGCCCCACCAGGTCGTCGCCGAGGTGTCCCGCCAGTACGGCGCCCTGCTCACCAAGGCCGGACTCGGCGACGTCCCCCGCTTCACGGTCCCCGAACTGCCCGAGTCGGCCTGGGGCGGCGGACTGCTGCCCGGCACCGCCGTGGCCGCGCTGCGGTCCTGGCTCGTCCACCAGGCGCAGGACCCGGTGGCCCGCCAGTACGCCATGGCCCGCACCGCGTACGGCGTCCTCGGCTCCCTGCGGACCCGGATGCCGGAGCTGGCGGGCGCCGCCGCCGCGCAGTACGCCGCTGCCCTGCGGCTCACCTCCGCCGTGGAGGCCGCCTACGACAGCGAGCACGCGCGCGTGCGCGGCAGGCTCCAGGCCGGGGCCGTGCTCGCCGGGGACGCCCTCAAACGCTGGCGCGCCTTCCCTCTCGACTGCACCGCGGGCGAGCTCCTGGACGCCCTCGTGGAGAGCCTCGGCACGCTCCTGCTGTGCGCCGTCACCGCCGCCGACGAGCGCGTGGCCGACACCTGGCGCCGCGAACCCGCCGCGGACGGGCTGGCCGTGCCCGGCGCCGACGCGGAGAGCACCGAGCACCGCGTCGGTCTCGCCGTACGGCGCT
>DASTDN010000024.1:0-3875 GCA_035710365.1 Streptomyces sp.
GTCCAGGGTGAATTCCTGGCCCTTCTTGGACGCCAGCTTGGAGGCCATCTTCTCGGCCTCTTCCTGGCTGAACGTCTTCTCCGCCTGCTCGATCAGGGTGAGCAGGTCACCCATGTCGAGGATGCGGGAGGCCATCCGGTCCGGGTGGAAGGCGTCGAAGTCCTCGAGCTTCTCGCCGTTGGAGGCGAACATGATCGGCTTGCCGGTCACCGAGGCGATCGACAGGGCGGCACCGCCGCGGGCGTCGCCGTCGAGCTTGGACAGCACCACACCGTCGAAGCCGACACCGTCGCGGAATGCCTCGGCGGTGTTGACCGCGTCCTGGCCGATCATCGCGTCGACCACGAACAGGATCTCGTCGGGCGAGACGGCGTCGCGGATGTCCGCGGCCTGCCGCATCAGCTCCTCGTCGATGCCGAGGCGGCCGGCGGTGTCGACGACGACGATGTCGTGGACCTTGGACTTCGCGTACTCGATGGAGTCCTTGGCGACCTTGACCGGGTCTCCCACGCCGTTGCCCGGCTCGGGCGCGTACACGGCCACACCGGCGCGCTCGGCGACGACACCCAGCTGGTTCACGGCGTTGGGGCGCTGCAGGTCGCAGGCGACCAGGAGGGGCGAGTGGCCCTGCTCCTTCAGCCAGCGGCCGAGCTTGCCCGCGAGAGTGGTCTTGCCGGCGCCCTGGAGGCCGGCCAGCATGATCACGGTCGGGGGCTGCTTGGCGAAGCGCAGCCGGCGCGTCTCGCCGCCCAGGATGCCGACCAGCTCGTCGTTGACGATCTTGATGAACTGCTGGGCGGGGTTGAGGGCCCGGGAGACCTCCGACCCGAGGGCCCGCTCCTTCACGCGCTTGATGAAGGAGCGCACGACGGGCAGCGCCACGTCCGCCTCGAGGAGAGCGACCCGGATGTCCCGTGCGGTGGCGTCGATGTCCGCTTCGGACAGCCGTCCCTTGCCGCGCAGGTTCCTGAAAGTCGCTGAAAGGCGATCGGAAAGAGTATCGAACACGGCGCTCGCGGTCCTCGGGGTCGGTGACAGGCGAATGAATCGCCCTCCAGGGTATCCCGGTCGGGCAAGTCGCCGGGCCCGGCTCAGCCGCGCAGGCTCTCCTCCAGTGTCCGCGCGACCCTCCGGGCCTCCTTACCCGGCAGCGGGCCGCCCCCGGGGCCGGTGACGTAGAAGGCGTCCACGGCGTTGGCGCCGAGGGTGGAGACGTGGGCACTGCGCACGCGGGCGCCGGTGTCCTCCAGGGCCCGTCCGATGCGGAACAGCAGCCCCGGGGCGTCCTGGGCGCGGACCTCGATGACCGTGGCCAGCCGGGAGGCGGCCGGGTGCACGGTGACCCGGGGCGGCGGCGCGGGGGCGCTCCGGCGGCGCGGGCGGGCCGCGTCGCGGGCGGCGAGGCGGCCCGCGATATCCAGGGAGCCGTCGAGGGCGCGGACGAGGTCGGCGCGCAGCCGGGCGGCCTGCGGCAGGGCGCCGTACTCGGCGGCGACGCGCCAGTCCAGGACGAGGGCGCGGCCGTCGACGCCGTCGGGCAGGTCCACGAGGCGCAGCCCTGCCGTCCGTACGGTCAGCCGGTGCACGGCGAGGACGCCGGCCACGGCGGGCAGCACGCCCGGCTGGTCGGGCACGGCGACGAGCAGTTCGACGCCGAGGGGCCCGGGGCCGCCGGTGTGCCCGGGGGCCGGGGGTTCGGTCCGGGCCCGCAGGGAGAGCACGGGGGCGCCGGTGGCGGCGGACTCGACGGCGAGACGCTCCTGCTCGGCGGTGGGGCCGTCGGCCGGCACCGGGTTCTCGGTGTCTTCGGGGAAGTCGGCGGCGAGGACCGCCGAGACCCTGGCCACCAGGTCGGCGACGAGGGCGCCGCGCCAGGACGACCAGGCGGCCGGGCCGGTGGCCAGGGCGTCGGCCTCGGTGAGGGCGTGCAGCAGCTCCAGGGTGCCCCGGGTGCGGACGGCGTCGGCGACCGCGCGGACGGTGGCCGGGTCGTCCAGGTCGCGCCGGGTCGCGGTCTTCACGAGCAGGAGGTGGTGGCGTACGAGGGTGGCCAGGACGCTCGTGTCGGCGGGGCCGAAGCCGATGCGGGCGGCCACGTCCCGGGCGATGCCCTCGCCGGCGACCGCGTGGTCGCCGGGGCGGCCCTTGCCGATGTCGTGCAGCAGCGCGGCGACCAGCAGCAGGTCGGGGCGGCGGACGCGGCGGGTGAACGCGGAGGCGCGTACGGCCGTCTCGACGAGGTGCCGGTCGACGGTCCACACGTGCACGGCGTTGCGCTGCGGGAGACAGCGCACCCGCTCCCATTCCGGGAGCAGGCGGGTGACGAGGCCCTCGGCCTCCAGCGCCTCCCACGCCTGCACGGTGGTGCGGCCGGAGCCGAGCAGGGTGACCAGGTGGTCGCGGGCCTCGGCGGGCCAGGGCGTCGGCAGGGGCCGGGCGTGTGCGGCCAGGAGGCGGACGGCGTGCGGGGAGAGCGGCAGTCCGGTCTGTGCGGCGGCGGCAGCGGCGCGCAGCGCGAGGACGGGGTCGCCTCCGGGGCGGGCGGCGCGGGCGAGCACCACCTCGCCGTCCTGTTCGACGACGCCCTCGGCGAGCGGTGAGCGCCCGGGGGCCGGCCGTCCCCCGCCCAGCAGGGCGCGCAGCCCGGCCGGTGCGGCGTGCGAGCGCAGCACCCGTCCCACGTCGCGCCAGGTGACGTCGGTGGCGTACGAGACGACGCGCGCCGCTTCGTACACCTGGCGGAGCAGGGTGTCGGCGTCGGGGAGGCCGAGGGCGGCGGCGACCTGGTCCTGTTCCTGGAGCGCGAGCCGGTCGGTGGCGCGGCCGGTGGCCAGGTGCAGGGCGTCGCGGACGTCGAGGAGGCGGCGCCGGGCGTCGGCGAGGCCCTCGCGGGGTGCGTCGGCGAGCCAGGAGGCGGCGACGGCGCGCAGCACGGTGGTGTCGCGCAGGCCGCCCCGGGCTTCCTTGAGGTCGCCTTCCAGGAGGTACTGGAGTTCTCCGCGGCGTTCGGCGCGATCGGCGCACAGTTCGCGGAGTCCGGGCAGGCGCCGGGGGGCCTGGTCGCGCCAGTCGGCGAGGACGGTGGTGCGCAGTGCCGCGGTGAGGGCGGGGTCGCCTGCGAGGTGCCGGGCGTCGAGCAGGCCGAGCTGGGCCCTGAGGTCCCGGTGGGCGGTTTCGCGGGCCTCGGCGGGGGTGCGTACGGAGTGGTCGAGGGTGAGGCCGAGGTCCCAGACGGGGTACCAGAGGCGGTCGGCGAGGGCGGCGACGGCGGCGGGGTCGCTCCCGTCGTGCAGCAGGAGCAGGTCGAGGTCGCTGCGCGGGGAGAGCTCGCCGCGGCCGTAGCCGCCGACGGCGACCAGGGAGGCGCCGGAGGGCCGGCCGGCCGCGGCGGTGAACAGGCCGGACAGCCAGTCGTCGGTCAGCGCGGACAGGGCGGCGCGGCGTGGCGCTCCGGCCCGTTCCGCCCCGGTGAGGAGGCTCAGGCGGGCCGCCGCGTAGCCGCCGGTGCGCGCGTTCCCCGCCGCGTCGTCCAGGTCCGTGCCGGTCATGCGGCGCCTCCCGCCTCTCGTGGTGCCTACAGGGCGTCCGGGCCGCGTTCGCCGGTGCGGACGCGGACGGCGGTGTCGACGGGGAGGGACCACACCTTGCCGTCGCCGATCTTGCCGGTGCGGGCCGCCTCGACGACGACGTCGATCAGTTGCTCGGCGTCCTCGTCCTCGACGAGCACCTCGATACGGATCTTGGGGACGAGGTCGACGGTGTACTCGGCGCCCCGGTAGACCTCGGTGTGGCCGCGCTGGCGGCCGTAGCCGCTGGCCTCGGTGACGGTGAGGCCGTGCACGCCGAAGGCCTGGAGGGCTTCCTTGATCTCGTCG
>DASTDN010000025.1:0-12294 GCA_035710365.1 Streptomyces sp.
AACCGGTGGCCGCCCCTCACACCTGTCTGTTCCCCGCCTGTTCCTGCCCCTTCTTGAGTGGCCGTGTCCGGCCCGCCCGGCCTCAGCCCCGCTGCCGGGAGGGCCTGCGCAGGGCCGGGCGGGCAGCGGCGGCGCGAAGCCTCAGTTCCGCCCAGCGGGCCGACGCCGCCCACACCACCCGCGCGGCCGAACGCGGCGCGAACACCGCGCGCAGCCGCGCACCGCGGCCCGCCGTGGCCGTCAGGGCGGCGATCACGCGGCGGACGTCGTCCGCGAGGCCCGGCGCCGGACGCGGCCGGGGTGCGTACAGGACCTGCTCCACGGCGCCCGCCAGGCGGTGCGCCGAATCCGCCGCGTCCCCGTCGAGACGGCCCAGCCGCACGATCGTGTCGGCGGCCGTGCGCGGGGTCCGCGACTCGTCGGGCACGATGCCGAAGTCCCACGCCGTGTCGGTCAGCTCCTGCCACACCGCCAGCGTGTGGTCCGCGGCGCCCTGCGCGGTGCGGCCGTGCGCACCCAGCCGCACCGCACGGACCCTGCGCCGCCACAGCATCGGGACCAGCGGCAACACCAGAGCGGCGAGCCCGCCCAGTACCCCCAGCAGGACCATCCACCGCGTCGGACCGTCGCCGTCCGAGGTGGGCACCGCCTGCGCGGACTCCGTCGGGCAGAAGCCGTCCAGCCGCCTCCGCTCCACCGTGCAGCCCCCGCTCCGGGAGGGCGCGGCCGACGGCGCCGCCGACGCCTCCTGCGACGGGCCGGCCGGGTCCGGCCGGCCCGTGCCCGGGGCGTCCGGCACGGTGTACGACGGGGTCGTGCCGCGGCTCGGCGTCGGTTCGAAACGGGTCCAGCCCACGCCCTCGAAGTACAGCTCCGGCCAGGCGTGGGCGTCCTTCAGGCTCACCGCCACCGTGCCGTCCGCCTGCGGAGCGCCCGGAGCGAAGCCCACCGCGACCCGCGCCGGGATCCCCAGCGAACGGGCCATCGACGCCATCGCGAAGGAGAAGTGCACGCAGAAGCCCTGCTTGTCGCGCAGGAAGCGGGCGATGGCCCGGGAACCGCTGCCGACCTGCACCCGGGTGTCGTACTCGAAGCCGCCCGTGACGGCGAAGTGGTCCTGCAGCCGGACCGCCTGCTCGTACGGGTTCGTGGCGCCCTCGGTGACCTCACGGGCCGTGCGCCTCACCGTCTCGGGCAGGGAGGCCGGGAGCTTCGTGAACTCCTTCGTCAGCGAGGAGGGCGGGGCCGGGGCGGTGGCCAGTTGGCGCGCCGTCGGCCGCACGTCCAGGCTCGACACCTGGTAGGTCAGCCCCCGGGTGTTCTGCCCGTGGTCGCCGACCAGCGCCATGCCCACCGGCTCGTAACGCCAGTCGCCGCGGATGCTGACGCCGCTCGGCGGGTACGGCATCGGCAGCCAGTCCTGCGCGTACCAGCCGGCCGCGGAGACCGTCGTGCGGAACTCGGTGCGCGGCACGCCCCGGGCCAGGCCCACCGGGGTGGGCAGACCGCCCTCGGGCACGGCCGTGATCTCCCGCTTGGCGGGCTTCCACGACGTGCCGTCGAACTCGTCCAGCGACACGATCCGCAGGTAGAGACCGGAGGGGTCCTTCGACTCGGTCCGCAGCGTGAGGACCGTACGGTCGTCCTGGCCGTTCAGGCTGTCACGCAGGGACACCAGCGGATTCACCGCGGAGATGGTGCCGCCGCGGCCCGGACCGGAGCCCGCGCCCACCCCCGTGCCCCCCAGCAGACCGCCGTCCATGGCGGGCAGGGCGAGCGGCGCCACCAGGGCGACGCCCAGCGCGACCACGCCGATCCGCCGCCCGGTGCGCACCGGGGACAGGCCGCCCGACGCGCCGCCCGGTCTGCGCGGAGCGCCGCCGAAGACCCGGCCCCACTGGGAGAGCCGGTCGCGCCCCTCGGCCAGCAGCAGGAACAGGTAGCCCGCCGCCGCGACCACGAACCACAGCCAGTCGGCGCCGCCGTCCGACAGGCCCGCCGCCACCGAGTACAGCGCGAGCAGCGGCAGCCCGGCCGGGGCGGCCGTTCGGAACGTCACCGCCAGCGCGTCCACCAGCAGCCCGATCACCAGCACGCCGCCGACCAGCATCAGGCGGATGCCGTCGGTCAGCGGCGCCGGGGTCGCGTACCGCCCGACGTCCTGCCCGCCCTGCCGGAGCAGATCGGCGAAGTGCGCGAAGGCCTCCGGGCCCGGCACCAGCCCCGCGAACGCCTGCTGCCGCGCGAAGACCAGCGTCAGCAACGCCAGCGACACCAGGGCCTGCGCCGCCACCGTCAGCGGCCGGGCCAGCGGCACCCGGCGCGTCAGCAGGCCCACGCCGGTCTGCACCGCCAGCAGGAAACCCGCGCGGAAGATCCACGTGGCCGGGGTGACCAGCGGCAGCAGGGCGCCCGCGGCCGCCATCGTGGCCAGCCAGGCGCACAGCGCCAGCCGTGTCCGACCGCTCATGACCAGCCCTCCCCGCCACCGGCGACGGCACCGGTCCGCTCCCGGTCCGCCTGCCCCCACATCTCGCCCAGCGCGGCGCCCCGCGGCACGGCCACCGCCGTCCAGCCCGCTTCGCGCAGCATCCGCAGCCGCCCGGCGCCCCCGTCCGCGGGCCCGGCCGTCTCGGCCCATTCCGGGCCCCAGTCGTCGCCGTCCAGCAGGAAGGCCACCGCGGCCCCGCTGCGGTGCCGCATCCGCGCGACCACCGCCGCCTGCTGCTCGTCCAGGTCGCCGAGGAACGCCACCAGCAGTCCCTCACCGCCGTCCCGCAGCACGTCGTAGGCCCGGGACAGGCCCGCGCCGTCGGAGTGGTCGATCACCGCCAGGGTGTCCATCAGCATCCCCGCCGCGTCCGCCGCCTCCTGGCCCGCGCCCGCGAAACCGTCCGGGCCCTCGCCGGGCACCGAACTGCCCGTGTCCGTCAGCAGCCGCACCGAGAAACCCCGCTCCAGCATGTGCAGCAGCACGGACGCGGCGCCCGACACCGCCCACTCGAAGGCCGAGCCGGGGCCCGCGCCCCGGAAGGCGACGGCACGGGAGTCGAGCAGCACCGTGCAGCGCGCCCGCTGCGGCTGCTCCTCGCGGCGCACCATCAGCTCGCCGTGGCGCGCCGTGGAACGCCAGTGCACGCGCCGCAGGTCGTCGCCGTGCCGGTACCCGCGCGGGATCACGTCGTCCTCGCCCGCCAGCGCCAGGGAACGCTGCCGCCCGTCGCCGTACCCGCCCACGCCGCCGCCGAGCCGCACCGAGGGCAGCGGTTCCACCCGCGGGACCACCGTCAGCGTGTCGTACGCCGAGAAGGACCGGGTCAGCTCGCACATGCCGAACGGGTCGGACAGCCGCAACTGGAGCGGGCCCAGTGGATAGCGGCCCCGCAGATCGGAACGGACCCGGTAGGACACCTCTCGGCGACCGCCCGCCTCCACCCGGTCCAGCACGAACCGCGGACGCGGACCGAGCACGTACGGCACCCGGTCCTGCAGCATCAGCAGGCCCGTGGGCAGCCGCGAGACGTTGTCCATCCGCAGATGGACCCGGGCCTCGGAACCCGCCGGCACGCGCCCGGGGGAGAGGCGGCGGCTGCCCGAGACCCGGTGCCGCGTGCGGTACAGCACCGTCGTGCACACCAGGGGCAGCACCGCCAGCAGCAGACCGACCCGGAGCAGGTCGCTCTGCCCGAGGACGTACGCGCACACGGCCGCCGCGACCCCCGCGGCCAGGAAGGAGCGGCCCCGGGTGGTCAGCCCGGACAGGGCCGCGCGGACCCCGCCGCGTCCACCGCCCTCGCTCTCGGCGAAGCCGGCGCCCGCGGGGGCCGGGGAGGTCATCACAGTCTCCGCGGCTGCTGCCGGCCGTACACCCCGGTACCGGGGCCGGTGCCGCCCGGCGGCTGCGGGGCCGCGGGCACGGGTGTGCTCTCCAGGATCTCCTGCACGACCTGCTCCGCCGTACGCCGGTTGAGCTGGGCCTGCGCGGTGGGCAGCAGGCGGTGGGCGAGGACGGCCCCGGCCAGCGCCTGGACGTCGTCGGGCAGCGCGTACTCCCGGCCCTCCAGGGCCGCGGACGCCTTCGCCGCGCGCAGCAGGTGCAGAGTCGCGCGCGGGGAGGCGCCCAGTCTCAGATCGGGGTGGGTGCGGGTGGCGGCGACGAGACTCACCGCGTACCGCCGGACCGGCTCGGCGACGTGCACGTCGCGCACCGTCTCGACCAGCTTCAGGATCTCGTGCGCGTGCGCCACCGGCTGGAGGTCGTCCAGCGGGTTGACCCCGCCGTGCACGTCCAGCATCTGCAGCTCCGCCTCGGCGTTCGGGTAGCCGATGGAGACGCGCGCCATGAAGCGGTCGCGCTGCGCCTCGGGCAGCGGATAGGTGCCCTCCATCTCGACCGGGTTCTGCGTGGCGACCACCATGAACGGGCTGGGCAGCTCGTACGTCGAGCCGTCGATGGTGACCTGCCGTTCCTCCATGGACTCCAGGAGCGCCGACTGGGTCTTGGGCGAGGCGCGGTTGATCTCGTCGCCGATCACCACCTGGGCGAAGACGGCGCCCGGCTTGAACTCGAACTCGGAGCGCTGCTGGTCCCAGATGGACACGCCCGTGATGTCCGACGGCAGCAGGTCCGGTGTGAACTGGATGCGGCGCACCGAGCAGTCGATGGACCGCGCGAGCGCCTTGGCCAGCATCGTCTTGCCGACCCCCGGGACGTCCTCGATGAGCAGATGCCCCTCGGCGAGCAGCACGGTCAGTGAGAGCCGTACGACCTCCGGCTTGCCCTCGATCACGCTCTCCACCGACCGTCGTACACGCTCCACGACGGCGGTCAGGTCCTGCCCCACCCGTGCGTCTACGCCGGTGGGGGGACCTCCATGGTTCGCTCGATCGTCATAGGTCGTCACCCGGCCCTCCTCGGCCCTGCCCCGCGCTCACAGGGGAGCAGGGGGTACCCCAAATTTCCCGGGCCGACGCTCTGTGGTGCGGACCGGCCCACCCCGGACACGGACACCGTTTGCGTGAAAGGTCCACGCGGTGCCACACCCGCATTCTTCCTGCCGTTACCGATTCGTGTCACTCGCCTGTGGACAACTGGCCACGACCGGCCGCGGCGTGCCGGGGTCCGAGGGCTTTCACGCTCCGTGCGGCGTGCCGGTTCCGGGTCGGGCGGCCCGGCAGGGCGGGGCGGCCCGGGCAGACCCGGGGCGGTCCGGGCCGACCAGGGGCCGGCCGGGTCCGTGAACCCGGCCGGCGGGGACCGCGTACGCGCTCGGCCGGGATCACGCGGGCGTTCAGGCGGGGTCGACCTCGGTCAGCAGACCGGTCTTCACGTCGAAGACGAAGCCGCGGACGTCCCCGGTGTGCAGCAGGAACGGGGACGTGCGCACCCGCTGCATCGACTGCCGCACGTCCTGCTCGACGTCCCGGAAGGCCTCCACCGCCCAGGAGGGACGCTGCCCGACCTCCATCTCCAGCTCGTGCCGGAACTCCTCGGTGAGGGACTCCAGGCCGCAGTTGGTGTGGTGGATCAGGACCACGCTGCGCGTGCCGAGCGCGCGCTGGCTGATGGTGAGGGAACGGATCACGTCGTCGGTGACGACCCCGCCCGCGTTGCGGATGGTGTGGCAGTCCCCGAGTTCGAGACCGAGCGCGGCGTGCAGGTCGAGACGCGCGTCCATGCAGGCCACGACGGCGACGCCCAGAACGGGGCGCGCGTCCATGCCGGGGTCGGTGAACGCGGCGGCGTACTGCTCGTTCGCCCCGATGAGACGGTTGGTCACAGAGCCGGCGGCCGTGGCGCCCTCGGAGCCTGCGGGTACCGATGCAGAAGTCGTCATACCCATGACGTTACTGGTCACCTCCGATCAGAGCCCGCTGTGAGGCGGGACAAAGAACGTCATTGATCATTGTTGTGAGCTAGCCCACAGGGGGCCCGGCCCTGGCCGGGCACGAGCATCACCCCCTGCTTCCCCGGCCGGGGAAGGTGATGCCACCCCGGGGCCGACGACGCGCAGGCCGGTTGATTGACCGGGCGACAGGGTGGACTAAAGTGACGCGAAGCGGGAGGCGAGGCTCTCCTCGCTGGACTGTTCACCCCGGAGACCCCGGCACGACGGCCGGAGTTCTCCCCATGTGCGCGGCGCGTACGTACGGCTCGGCCTCCCCGTTCCCGGTCGGCTGACGCCTCCGGCGCCGGCCGGCCCTCCCCTCGGCGGGCGGGGCGGGGACCCGGCGGTGCGGACGGCGGCCTCGTGCCGGATCTGAGAGGGCCGCAGACTAGATGGTGCGCGAAGCGCATGCGAACACGGGCGGTGCCGGGCGGCCGGAGGGCCGGAGCCGGCACGTCCCGGTCATGCTCCGGCGGTGCCTGGACCTGCTGGCGCCCGCCCTGGAGGGGCCGGGAGCGGTCGTCGTCGACTGCACCCTCGGTCTCGGCGGCCACAGCGAGGCCCTGCTGGAGAGGTTCCCCGAGGTGCGGCTCGTCGCCCTCGACCGGGACAAGGAGGCGCTGCGGCTGTCCGGCGAGCGGCTCGCCCCGCACGGGGACCGCGCCACCCTGGTGCACGCCGTGTACGACGAACTCCCCGAGGTCCTCGACCGGCTCGGCGTCCCGCGCGTGCAGGGCGTCCTGTTCGACCTCGGAGTCTCCTCCATGCAGCTCGACGAGGCGGGCCGCGGCTTCGCCTACGCGCAGGACGCGCCGCTCGACATGCGCATGGACCAGACGACCGGCGTCAGCGCCGCCGAGGTCCTCAACACCTACCCGCCCGGCGAACTCGTCCGCATCCTGCGCGCCTACGGCGAGGAGAAGCAGGCCAAGCGGATCGTCTCCGCCGTGGTGCGCGAGCGGGCGAAGGAACCGTTCAGCACCAGTGCCCGGCTCGTGGAGCTGATCCGGGACGCGCTGCCGCAGGCCGCCAAGCGCACCGGGGGCAACCCCGCCAAGCGCACCTTCCAGGCGCTGCGCATCGAGGTCAACGGCGAACTGGCGGTGCTGGAGCGGGCCGTTCCGGCCGCGGTGAAGGCCCTGGGCGTCGGCGGGCGGATCGCCGTGCTGTCGTACCACTCCCTGGAGGACCGGCTCGTCAAGCAGGTGTTCGCGGCGGGTGCCGCCACCACTGCCCCCGCGGGGCTGCCCGTCGTGCCCGAGCGCTACCAGCCCCGGCTCAAGCTGCTGACCCGCGGTGCCGAACTGCCCACCGAGGAAGAGGTCGCCGACAACCGCCGGGCCGCCCCCGCCCGCCTGCGCGGGGCGGAGCGCATCAGGGAGGACGTGGAGTGAGGGGGGCGACCGACGCGAGGGGTGCCGCGGTGAGCCGCCGGCCTGCCGGGCCGGGCGCCGCCGGCCGCGGGCCGGCCCCGGCCGCCGCGGTGCGGCCCCGCGGTGCCGCCGGGCCGGCCGCCGCCCCCGTCCCCCTGCGGGAGGCGCCGTGAGCAGGGGGACCGCGCCCGGGGCGAAACCGCGGCCGGGCGCCCCGTGCCGTACGGCCGGCCGGGAGGCGCCCGCCGGGGCGTCCCTGCTGGGCAGGAAGCCCCGGCTCCGGGGGCGGGCGGCACGGCTCGCACAGCTCTTCCCGGGCGGGCAGGGCGGCGGGGACCGGGCGGCCCGTACGCCGTTCGTGCTGCTCGTCGTCGTGCTGCTCGGCGGTGGTCTCATCACCCTGCTCGTGCTGAACTCCGCCCTGAGCGCGGGCTCGTTCCGGCTGGACGACCTGGAGCGGCAGACGCAGGACCTCAAGGACGAGGAACAGGCCCTCCAGCGGGACGTCGACTCCTACTCCGCCCCCGACGCCCTGCAGCGCCGCGCCCAGGAGCTGGGCATGGTTCCCGGCGGCGACCCCGCCTTCCTCGGCCCGGACGGCAAGGTCAGGGGCGTTCCCGGCCCCGCCCTCGTGCCGCAGACGGCGAACCGCGCGCCGCTCGACCCGGCGCCGCGGCCGGCCCCCGCGGAGTCCATGCCGCCCGAGGCACCGCCCTCCGGCGACGAACCGCCCCCGGTGACCCCGTTCGCCGGGGCGGTGCCGCCCGAAGCCTCCGCGGACACCACCGCGTCCCCCGCCACGAGCGGGTCGCCCTCCGCCATGTCCCGCCGGGGCACCGCCCTCCCCACGGCCTACGGCCGGGGCCCCGCGTCCTCCCCCGCACCGACCGCCACGCCCCCGACCCCGACCTCCGGCAGGTGACGGACAGTGTCCGACAGGTCCGACAGGGAACCGCCCCGCCGTCGCGTGCCGGGGCCCGCCCACCCGGGCCGCCCCGGCGGGTCCGGGGGGTCCGGCGGCGCCCGGCCGCGCCCCGCCGCCGCCCGGCCGGCCCCGCGTCCGGCTGCCCGGCGGGGCGCGGCCGGGCCCGCCTCCCCGCGCGCCATCCGGCTGGGCAGCCCCCGCCCCCGGCTGCGGCTGGTCGGCGTGGCGCTCACCCTCGTCCTGATCGCCTTCACGCTGCGGCTGCTCCAGGTGCAGGCCGTCGACGCGAGCACGTACAGCGCCAAGGCCGAGCAGAACCGGTACGTCGTGCACACCCTTGCCGCCGAGCGCGGCGGCATCACCGACCGCAACGGCGTCGACCTCGCGGCGAGCGTGGACGCGTACGACATCACCGCCGACCCCACCATGTTCACGCGCGAGCAACTGAAGGTCGGTGACGGGCCCGAGCAGGCGGCGGCGCTGCTGGCACCCATCCTCGGCATCGACCGGCCCGACCTGGTGAAGAAGCTGCGCCCCGCCACGAAGGACCTGCGCTACGTGCGGCTCGCCCGCAGCCGCACCCCCCAGGTCTGGAACCAGATCAAGGACCTCAAGAGCACCCTCGCCAAGAAGGCCGGTAAGGACCGGGACACCGTCAACGTGCTCGCCGGGGTCTTCGCCGACCCCAGCAGCAAGCGGGTGTACCCCAACGGAGACCTCGCCGCCGGGGTGCTCGGCTGGGTCAACAGCGAGGGCAAGGGCGGCGGCGGCATCGAGTCCCAGCTCGACGAGCGGCTCACCGGCAAGCCGGGCCAGGTCCGCTACGCCCAGTCCGGCGGCCGGCAGGTCCCGACCGCTGGCGCCGACGAGACGCCCGCCGTGCCGGGCAACGACATCGAGCTGACCATCGACCGCGACATCCAGTGGGCCGCGCAGAACGCGATCGCCGAACAGGTGGGCGAGTCCCGGGCCGACCGCGGCTACGTGATCGTGCAGGACACCCGGACCGGCGAGATCCTCGCCATGGCCAACGCGCCCGGCTTCGACCCGAACGATCTGTCCTCGGCCTCCCCCGAGGCGCTCGGCAACGCCGCCCTCCAGGACGCCTTCGAGCCCGGTTCCACCGCCAAGGTCATGTCGATGGCGGCGGTGCTGGAGGAGAACGCCGCCACCGCCACGACCCGCGTGGTGGTGCCCAACCGGCTGCACCGCGGCGACCGCCTGTTCCAGGACGACATCGACCACCCGACCTGGTACCTGACGCTCAACGGCGTCCTCGCCAAGTCCAGCAACATCGGCACCATCCTCGCCACCGGCCAGCTCGGCGAGACGCAGCGGCAGTCCAACAAGATCCTTTACTCGTACCTGCGCAGGTTCGGCCTCGGCAGCCCCACCGGGCTCCGCTTCCCGGGCGAGACCCCGGGCATCCTCGCCCCGCCCGAGGAATGGTCCACCTCGCAGCAGTACACGATTCCTTTCGGCCAGGGCGTGTCCGTCAACGCGATGCAGGCGGCGTCCGTCTACTCGACCGTCGCCAACGGCGGCGTCCGCGTCGAACCCACCCTCGTGCGCGGCACCCGCGGCGCCGACGGACGCTTCACCCCCGCCCCGGCGCCCGGGAAGACCCGCGTCGTGAGCCCCGCGACGGCGAAGACCCTGGCGAAGATGCTGGAGTCGGTCGTCGACGACGAGGAGGGCACCGGCACCCGGGCGCGCATCCCCGGCTACCGCGTCGCGGGCAAGACCGGCACGGCCAACCGTGTGGATCCGGCCACCGGCAAGTACCACGGCTACACGTCCTCGTTCGCCGGGTTCGCGCCCGCCGACCAGCCCCGGATCACCGTCTACTGCGCCATCCAGAACGCCACGAAGGGCAGCTACTTCGGCGGCCAGATCTGCGGACCCGTCTACAAGCAGGTCATGCAGTTCGCCCTCAAGACCCTCCAGGTCCCGCCGACCGGAGCCCCGCCCGCCCGGCTCCCCGTCACCTACCAGCCCTGATCAGCCCGCACTCCTGACCGGTCGCACCGGTCGGCACGGAACCACCCAGGAACCGCCCGTGACAACGATCACCCCCGATCCGGGGAACCGGAACGGCCCCGGCCCCTCGCTTCGCTCCAGGCCGGGTACGCCGGGTACGCTCACCGCCGTGCCGAACGCCGATCAGTCCCAAACCACCCAGAAGGGCCACCCCGTGACATACCCGGGACCGCCCCGGCCGGAGCGGGTCACCGCCACACCCCTCGCGGAACTCGCCGGCCAACTGGATGCCGAGCAGCCGGAGACCGGCCGCACGGCCGAGATCTCGGGCATCACCCACGACTCGCGCGCCGTCCGCCCCGGCGACCTGTACGCCGCCCTGCCCGGCGCCCGGCTGCACGGCGCCGACTTCGTCACCCAGGCCGCGGGCCTCGGCGCGGCGGCCGTGCTCACCGACCCCACGGGCGCCGAACGCGCCGCCGCCACCGGCCTGCCGGTGCTGGTGGTGGCCGACCCGCGGGCCCGGATGGGCGAACTGGCCGCCACCATCTACGGCCGGCCCGGCAGCGACCTGCTCACGATCGGCATCACCGGCACCTCCGGCAAGACCACCACCGCCTACCTCGTCGAGGGCGGCCTGCGCACCGCCCACACGACCGGCCTGATCGGCACGGTCGAGATGCGCATCGGCGACGAACGCATCAAGTCCGAGCGCACCACGCCCGAGGCGACCGACCTCCAGGCCCTCTTCGCCGTCATGCGCGAACGCGGCACCCGGGCCGTCGCCATGGAGGTCTCCAGCCACGCCCTCGTGCTCGGCCGGGTCGACGGCTGCGTCTTCGACGTCGCCGTCTTCACCAACCTCAGCCCGGAGCACATGGAGTTCCACTCCGACATGGAGGACTACTTCCGGGCCAAGGCCGACCTGTTCACCCCGCGCCGCTCCCGGCTCGGCGTGGTCAACGTCGACGACGAGTACGGCCGCAGGCTCGCCAAGGAGGCCACGGTCCCCGTCGTGACCTTCTCCGCCGAGGGACACCCCGACGCCGACTGGCGCGCCGACGACGTCAGGGTCGGACCGCTGGACTCCACCTTCACCGCCCTCGGCCCGGCCGGTGAGCGCGTCGCCGCCACGTCGCCGCTGGCCGGCCCCTTCAACGTGGCGAACACCCTCGCCGCGATCGTCGCCCTCGCCGCCGCCGGCCTCGATCCGCACGCCGCCGCCGACGGCGTGGCCGCCGTACCGGGCGTGCCCGGCCGGCTGGAGCGCGTCGACCTCGGACAGCCCTACCTCGCGGTCGTCGACTACGCGCACAAGACCGACGCCGTCGAATCGGTGCTGCGCGCCCTGCGCAAGGTCACCGAGGGCCGGGTGCACATCGTGCTCGGCTGCGGCGGCGACCGGGACGTCACCAAGCGCGGGCCGATGGGCGCCGCCGCGGCCCGGCTCGCCGACACCGCCGTACTGACCTCCGACAACCCCCGCTCCGAGGACCCCCTCGCGATCCTCGCCGCCATGCTGCAGGGCGCGGCGTCCGTGCCGGCGCACGAGCGCGGCGAGGTCCAGGTCTTCGAGGACCGGGCCGCCGCGATCGCCGCGGCCGTCGCCCGCGCCGAGCCCGGTGACACCGTGCTGGTCGCGGGCAAGGGCCATGAGCAGGGCCAGGACATCGCCGGAGTGGTCCGTCCCTTCGACGACCGCCAGGTGCTTCGCGAAGCCATCCAGAAGACCCAGGGATGAAATCCCGAAAGATCCAGGGGATGAACTTGTGATCGCCCTCTCCCTCGCCGAGATCGCAGAAGTCGTCGGCGGGCAGACGCATGACATACCGGACCCGTCCGCCGAAGTCACCGGACCCGTCGTCCGGGACTCCCGCGAGGCGGGCCCCGGCAGCCTCTTCGTCGCCTTCGCGGGCGAACGCGCCGACGGCCACGACTTCGCGGAAGCGGTCGTGGCCGCGGGAGCGGCGGCCGTACTGGCCTCCCGCCCCGTCGGCGTGCCCGCGATCGTCGTCGAGGACGTGCAGGTGGCGCTCGGCGCCCTCGCCCGCCACGTCGTCACCCGCCTCGGCGCCACCCTCGTCGCCCTCACCGGCTCGGCCGGCAAGACCAGCACGAAGGACCTCAT